>JAUPTP010000299.1 GCA_030918015.1 Pseudomonadota bacterium | reverse complement strand
CCAGCGCGACCAGTGTCCGCCCACCAGCCCCCAGACCAGCCGGAACGCCAGCAGCGCCAGCACGAGCAGCCCCAGCCGGGCGTGCCAGAGCATCGCGTTGCCGCCGATCTTGGCCGACACCACCGCGCCGATCACGGCCAGCGCCAGCAGCCCGTGGAAGAGCCGGGTCGGCAGGTCCCAGACCCGCACGCGCACGGGCGGGAAAGTCGATTCAGGTGAGGTCGGCGTCATGGGTGTCCTGGCACGGAAAAAGTGGCGGGACGAAGGCTACACTGGCCCGGACCTCCGGGTCATCCCTGATGCCTATTTCCTCTCGGGAGTGCCTCTCTGATGATGAAACGTCTCTGCCTGGCCCTGTGCGCCACCTCCGGCCTGCTGGCCGCCCTGCCCGCCAGCGCGCAGTTCCAGAAACCGGAAGATGCGGTCAAGTACCGCAAGGCCACCTTCACGGTGATGGCCGCCCACTTCGGCCGCATCGGCGCGATGGCCAACGGCCGGGCGCCGTTCGACGCCAAGGCCGCCGCCGAGAACGCCGCGCTGCTGGCCGATCTGGCCTCGCTGCCCGGCACCGCCTTCGGCCCCGGCACCGACAAGGGCGAGACCCGCGCCAAGCCCGAGATCTGGACCGAATCGGACAAGTTCAAGGCCGGCATGACCAAGATGACCGAGGAGCTGAACAAGCTCAACGCTGCGGCCAAGACCGGCGACCTCGCCCAGCTCAAGACCGCCTTCGGCGGCGCCGCGCAGACCTGCAAGAGCTGCCACGACAGCTACCGCAAGGACTGAGGACGGGCTCAGAGCCGCAGCGTCCCGCTGACGCAGCCCGTCACGTCGCCGGCGATCCACACGCCGGCGTCCGCGCCGGCCGCGATGCGCTCGACATGCACCCGTCCGTCGCGGCCGAGCGCATGGCCCTGGCCCGCGACATAGCGCGCCGGCAGCAGGCCCGCGCCGGTCAGCCACTGCGCCAGCCCGGCGTTCAGGCTGCCGGTGACCGGATCCTCCGGCACGCCCAGACCGGGCACGAAGGCGCGCACCTCGACATCGACCTCGCCGCCGGCCGGCCAGGCGCCGACGACGCCGAGCTTCAGCCCGGCTGCCGCCATCGCCGCGAAGTCCGGCTGCAGCGCGCGCACCGCCGCCGCATCCTGGAGCCGCACGCCCAGCCAGCCGGGGCCGTTGTCGATCCATTCCACCTGCAGCACCTCAGGCGCCTCCAGCCGCAGCGCGGCCAGCACCTGCGCGACGGTCTCGGCGTCGGCCGGGCCGCTGCGGCGCAGCGGCGGCGCCTGGAAGGCCAGCCGCGTCGCCGCTCCTGCCCCGTTCACGTCCACCCGGCGCACCCGCACCCGGCCCACGCCGCACTCCTGCACCACCTCGCCGGCGCGCTGCGGCACGCCGCCCGCGTCCAGCCAGGCCTGGGCGCTGCCCAGCGTCGGATGACCCGCGAAGGGCAGCTCGCCGCCGGGCGTGAAGATGCGCACCCGGTAGTCGGCTGACGGATCGGTCGGCGGCAGCAGGAAGGTGGTCTCGGAGAGATTCGTCCAGCGCGCACAGGCGGCCATCTGCGCCTCGCTCAGGCCGTCGGCATCGATGACGACGGCCAGCGGATTGCCGAGCAGCGGCGTGGCGGTGAAGACATCGAGCACCGCGTAGCGGCGCGGCAGGGCAGCAGCGTTCATGGTCAGGTCGTGGAGTCAGGGTGTCGGGGTCGGCGCGTCTTCGGTCAGGTGGCGGCGCAGCAGCGCGCCCAGCGTGGCCACCGCGGTGCGGATCTCGTCGGGCGTGAGCGTGACGAAGGACAGGCGCACGGTGCGCGCATCGGGCTGGCGGGCGTAGAAGGCCGCGCCGGGCACGAAGGCGATGCCCTGCTCCACCGCCTGCGGCAGCAGCGCGACCGCATCGCAGCCCGCGGGCAGCCGCACCCAGCAGAACATGCCGCCCGAGGGCGGCTGCCACTCGCTGCCGGCGGGCAGGTGCTCGCGCAGCGCCTCGCACAGCGCGTCGCGCTGGCGGCGGTACATCGCGCGGATCTGCGGCACATGGGTGTCGAGGAAGCCGTCGCGGATCACCTCGTGCACCACACGCTGGTTGAAGCCCGGCGTGTGCAGGTCGGCGGCCTGCTTGGCCTGCAGCAGCTTCGGGTAGAGCGCGCGCGGCGCCACCAGATAGCCCAGCCGCAGCCCCGGCGCCAGCACCTTCGAGAACGAGCCCAGATAGATCGTGCCCTCCGGCCAGCGCGCGGCCAGCGGGCGCGGCGGCGCGGCGTCGAACCACAGGTCGCCGTAGGGGTTGTCCTCGACCAGCGGCACGCCGGCCTGCTTCGCCGCGGCCACCAGCGCCTCGCGGCGATCTTCGGGCATCAGCCGGCCGCTCGGGTTCTGGAAGTTCGGCAGCACATACAGGAAGCGCGTGCCCGGCGCGTCATGCGTGAGCGCCGCCACCGCCTCGGGCAGCGGGCCGTCGGCATCGCTGGCGACGCTGGCGAAGACCGGCTCCATCGGCGCGAAGGCCTGCAGCGCACCCAGGTAGGTCGGCGTCTCCACCGCCACCGGCGCGCCGGCATCGACCAGCACCTTGGCCACCAGATCCAGACCCTGCTGCGAGCCGGTGGTGATCAGCACCTGGTCGGCGCCGACCGCCATGCCCTGCCCGGCCAGATGCGCCGCGACCCACTCGCGCAAGGGCGCGAAGCCCTCGCTGGCGGCGTACTGCAGCGCCTCGCGCGGGGTGTCGCGCAGCACGCGCTCGCAGGCGGCGCGCATCGCCTCGACCGGAAAGCTCTCCGGCGAGGGCAGGCCGCCGGCCATCGACAGGATGCCGGGGCGGTCGGTGACCTTGAGGATCTCGCGCAGGATCGACGGATTCATGCGCTCGGCGCGACGCGCCAGGATCCACGGGGAGGAAAGTTCTTCAGCAGTCATGCACGGCCTTCGGGCTCGGATCGGTTCAGGGAAGACGGGACCGCCAGGACTCGGGGTGGCGTGCGCCCGACCGGCATTGTCCGTCCGATGCCCACGCAGACCATCACCGCCAGCGCGAAGACCAGCGTGTCGGCCTGCAGCGGCTCGCCCAGCAGCGGCACGGCCGCCAGCAGCGCGAGAAAGGGCTGCAGCATCTGCACCTGGCTGACCCGCACCAGCCCGCCCAGCGCCAGGCCGCGGTACCAGGCGAAGAAGCCCAGCCACATCGAGAACACGGTGACATAGGCGAAGCCCGCCCAGGCCGCCGCCGACACCGCCCGCGGCTCGGGCGGCCACGACGCCAGCGCGACCGGCAGCGTCAGCGGCAGGCTGATCACCAGCACCCAGCAGATCACCTGCTCGGGCGGCCGCGAAGCCGACAGCCGCGCGCCCGCCACATAGCCCACCGCCCCGAGCAGCATCGCCAGCAGCAGCCAGCCGTCGGCCGCGCTCACCCGGCCGCCGCCCTGCAGGCCGGCAAAGCCCAGCACCAGCGCGGCCCCGGCCAGCGCGCAGACCCAGAAGCCGCGCGAAGGCCGCTGGCGCAGATGCCAGGCGCCGACCGCCGCGGTGCACAGCGGCAGCAGCCCGGTGATGACCGAGGCGTGCATCGACGGCACCTCGCGCAGCGCCATCGCCAGGCACAGCGGAAAGCCCAGCACCGTGCCGGCGGCCGACAGCAGCAGCGCGCCACGCTCGGCGCGGGTCGGCCAGGCAGCGCGGGTCAGCAGCAGGAAGATCAGGCTCAGCAGCGCGGCCCCGGCGGCGCGCCCGGCGGTGACGAACAGCGGCGGCAGCTGCGGCGCCTCCAGCGGCCCGACCGCCAGCCGGGTCATCGGCGTGGTCAGCGCGAACACCGCCACGCCCAGCAGGCCCAGCCAGAGGCCGCGGCGCTCGGCCGCCCGCTCGCGCTGCGGGGAAGAGATCGACGGGTTCATGCTCATGATGCGCTGCAGTCTAGGCAACACAGGCAATACACTTGCAGTACAGATTACCCCACATGTCGACACACTGTATGGCCCGAACGACCGACACAGCCTCTGCCCTGCCAGCCGCGCTGCAGCTCAGCCGCGACGGCAGCCGCACGCTGTCCGAGCAGCTCGCCGCGCACTACGCCGCGCTGATCCGCCAGCGCCTGCTCGCGCCAGGCAGCCGTCTGCCCTCGGTGCGCGAAGGCGCGAGCCGCCACGGCGTCAGCCCGCACACCATCGTCGCCACCTACGACCAGCTGCTGGCGCAGGGCCTGGTCGAGGCGCAGCGCCAGCGCGGCTTCTTCGTGCGCGAGCGCGCGGCCCCTGCGCAGCGCGGCGAGGCGCC
>JAUPTP010000298.1 GCA_030918015.1 Pseudomonadota bacterium | reverse complement strand
CGGCGACCTTCTTCGGCAGCCACGGCCTGGTCGATCCGGTGGCGCAGCAGAAGGTGCGCGAGCGCGGCAACTACTACGGCAGCATGGTGCCGGAGGTGCCGGGCCAGTTCCGCCGGCTGATGGAGGGCCAGGCGCTGCGCATCGGCGAGCATGTCTGGACCTGCCACGCCGGCCACGGCCATTCGCCCGAGCACATCAGCCTGCACTGCGAGGCGCTGGGCCTGCTGATCTCCGGCGACATGGTGCTGCCGCGCATCTCGACCAACATCAGCGTGATCGACCTGGAGCCCGAGGCCGATCCGCTGCCGCTCTACCTGGCCTCGCTGGAGCGCATGCGCCGGCTGCCGGCGCAGACGCTGGTGCTGCCCTCGCACGGCAAGCCCTTCCGGGGCCTGCACGAGCGCATCTCGCAGCTGCAGCAGCATCACGAGGAGCGGCTGGCCGATGTGCTGATGGCCTGCGCGCAGGCGCCGCGCTCGGCGGCCGACATCCTGCCGGTGCTGTTCCGGCGCGCGCTCGACCTGCACCAGACCACCTTCGCCATGGGCGAGGCGATCGCGCACCTGCATGCGCTGTGGCTCGACGGCGATCTGCGCCGCGTGCGCGGCAGCGACGGGGTCTGGCGCTTCGCGCCCGCCTAGATCAGGCGCGGCGACGGGGCGCGGCCGGGGCGCTCGGCGCCGGCTCGATGGCCTGCACGCCCACGCGCGCGACCATCTCGCGCGCGAATTCGATGAAGGCGACCGAGCCCTTGGCGGTCGGATCGAAGATCACGCCGGGCAGGCCGTAGCTCGGCGCCTCGGCCAGGCGCACGTTGCGCGGGATGATGGTCTTGAAGACCTTGTCGCCGAAGTGCGCCTGCAACTGCTCGCTGACCTGCTGCTGCAGCGTCATGCGCGGGTCGAACATCACCCGCAGCAGGCCGATCAGGTGCAGCTCGCGGTTCAGGTTGGCGTGCACCTGCTTGATCGAGTTGACCAGGTCCGACAGGCCCTCCAGCGCGAAGTACTCGCACTGCATCGGCACGATCACGCCGTGCGCGCAGGTCAGGCCGTTGAGGGTCAGCAGGCTCAGCGAGGGCGGGCAGTCGATCAGGATGAAGTCGTAGTCGTCCTGCACCTCGGCCAGCGCGAGCTTGAGCCGGCGGTCGCGCTGCTCGAGCTCGACCAGCTCGACCTCGGCGCCCGCCAGCTCGCGGTTGGCACCGAGCACGTCGTAGCCGACCCGCTCGACATGCTGGATCGCGTCGGCGGCAGGTGCCGCACCGATCAGCACGTCATAGACGGTCGCCTCGAGCGCACGCTTGTCCAGGCCCGAGCCCATCGTGGTGTTGCCCTGCGGGTCGAGGTCGACCACCAGCACGCGCTGGCCGATCCGGACCAGGCCGGCTGCCAGATTGACGGTGGTGGTCGTCTTGCCGACGCCACCTTTCTGGTTCGCGATGCAGAAGATGCG
The DNA here is from genome assembly GCA_030918015.1 of Pseudomonadota bacterium. Taxonomy (GTDB): domain Bacteria; phylum Pseudomonadota; class Gammaproteobacteria; order Burkholderiales; family Burkholderiaceae_C; genus Sphaerotilus. Next base: position 2,842 of record JAUPTP010000298.1, on the reverse strand, counting down.
TGCCATGGGTCGTGGAAAGGGGGAGAGATGTGGTTCTTGTCGAGGCTCAGCCGCGCAGCAGGCGCAGGCCGAAGCCGATCATGCACAGGCCGGCGAGGCGCTGCAAGGTCAGTCCGGCGCCGCGCATGACGAGGTGCGGGCGGCCGCTCAGCGCGGTCGCATCCAGACGATGCAGCGCTCGGCGCCGAGGCCCGGCACCGTCAGCGGCTCGATCGCGAAGACCTCGATGTCCGCCGGCAGCGCGGCGATCTCCTCGGCCGGATGCTGGCCCTTCATCGCCATCCAGACGCCGCCCTCGGCCAGCAGCGGCCGGGTGAGCGCGACGATGTCGGGCAGCGAGGCGAAGGCGCGTGCGGTGATCACCGGCCAGCGCTGCGTCGTGATCGTCTCGACGCGCGCGTGCAGTGCCTGCAGGTTGGGCAGGCGCAGCTCGGCGGCGACCTGGCGCACGAAGGTCGCCTTCTTCTGCACCGCGTCGACGCAGGTCACCTTCAGCGCCGCGTCGGTGGCCGCCAGCACCACGCCGGGCAGGCCACCGCCGCTGCCGACATCCAGCAGCGTGTCCGCGCCGGGGGCCTGTGCGCGGTGGCGCCGCAGCGGCGCCACCACCGCCAGGCTGTCGAGCAGATGGTGGGTCAGCATCTGCGCCGGATCGCGCAGCGCGGTCAGGTTGTAGACCTTGTTCCAGCGCGCCATCAGGTCCAGATAGCCGAGCAGGCGATCGGCCTGGGTCTCGTCGAGCGCGCAGCCGAGTGCCTCGGCACCGCGCAGAAGTTCAGGCCGCATCGACATCGCCGGCTCCTTGGGGGGTGAAGCCGCGGAAGCGGTTCTTCTTCAGATGGACCAGCAGCAGCGAGATGGCCGCCGGCGTGACACCGGAGAGGCGCGAGGCCTGGCCCAGCGTCTCCGGACGGTGGCGGTCGAGCTTCTGCCGGACCTCGAAGGACAGCGCGGTGACCTGCGCATAGTCCAGATCGGGCGGCAGCTTCAGGTGCTCGTACTGGCTGGCGCGCTGCACCTCGTCGTTCTGCTTGTCGATGTAGCCGGCGTACTTGGTGGCGATCTCGACCTGCTCGATCACCGCATCGGCCAGCGTCTCGCCGAGATCGGCGCGCAGAGTTCCACGTGAAATGATCAATTCGGGCGCTGGCACCGTGCGGTGGCGCGCGGTGGCCTGCATCAGCGCCGACAGCGTGTCGTGCGTGATGCCGGGACGGCGCAGCAGGTCGGCCAGGCTGTACTCGCGCTCGATCGCCTTGCCCAGCAGCGGCTCGGCCTCCTCGGCCGGCAGGATGGCCGGGAAGACCCAGGTCGACTTCAGCCGCTCGCTCTCGCGGGCGATGGCGTCGCGCTTGCGGTTGAAGGCGTCCCAGCGGGCGTCGTCGATCAGGCCGATGGCGCGGCCCAGCTCGGTCAGGCGCAGGTCAGCGTTGTCCTCGCGCAGCTGCAGCCGGAACTCGGCGCGGCTGGTGAACATGCGATAGGGCTCGGTCACGCCCTTGGTGATCAGGTCGTCGACCATCACGCCCAGATAGGCCTGGTCGCGGCGCAGCGTGAAGGGGCCCTGCTCGCGCACCTGCAGCGCGGCGTTGACGCCGGCGAACAGGCCCTGCGCGGCGGCTTCCTCATAGCCGGTGGTGCCGTTGATCTGGCCGGCGAAATAGAGGCCGCGGATCGCCCGCGTCTCGAAGGTCGACTGCAGCTCGCGCGGGTCGAAGTAGTCGTACTCGATCGCGTAGCCGGGGCGGGTGATGTAGGCGTTCTCCAGGCCCGGCATCGAGCGGATGGCCGCCAGTTGCACATCGAAAGGCAGCGAGGTCGAGACGCCGTTCGGATAGAACTCGGTCGTCGTCAGGCTCTCGGGCTCCAGGAAGATCTGGTGCGAGTCCTTGTCGGCGAAGCGGTTGATCTTGTCCTCGATCGATGGGCAGTAGCGCGGGCCCACGCCCTCGATCACGCCGGTGAACATCGGGCTGCGGTCGAAGCCGCTGCGCAGGATCTCGTGCGTGCGCAGGTTGGTGTGCGTGATCCAGCACGGCACCTGGCGCGGATGCTGCGCGGCCGAGCCGAGGAAGCTGAACACCGGCACCGGATCGAGGTCGCCGGGCTGCTCCTCGCACTTCGAGAAGTCGATCGAGCGGCCGTCGATGCGCGGCGGCGTGCCGGTCTTGAGCCGTCCCTGCGGCAGCTTCAGCTCCTTCAGCCTGCTTGAGAGGCTCACCGCGGGCGGATCGCCCGCGCGGCCGGCCGGGTGGTTCTGCAGGCCGACATGCACCTTGCCGTCCAGGAAGGTGCCGGCGGTCAGCACGACCGCCCGCGCCTTGAAGCGGATGCCGATCTGCGTGACCGCGCCGACCACGCGTGCGCCCTCGCCATCGCCCTCGACGATCAGGTCGTCGACCGCCTGCTGGAAGATCGACAGGTTGGGCTGGTTCTCCAGGCGGCGGCGGATCGCGGCCTTGTAGAGGATGCGGTCGGCCTGCGCGCGGGTGGCGCGCACGGCCGGGCCCTTGCTCGAGTTGAGGATGCGGAACTGGATGCCGCCCTCGTCGGTGGCCAGGGCCATCGCGCCGCCGAGCGCGTCGACCTCCTTGACCAGATGGCCCTTGCCGATCCCGCCGATCGACGGGTTGCAGCTCATCTGGCCGAGGGTCTCGATGTTGTGGGTCAGCAGCAGCGTGGCGCAGCCCATGCGGGCTGCGGCCAGTGCCGCCTCGGTGCCGGCGTGGCCGCCGCCGACGACGATGACGTCAAATTCCTGGGGGTAGAGCATCACGGGCTCCCTGAGATGGGGCCCGCGCGGGGCGCGCGGACAAACCTTCTATTCTAGGTTTGACCGCGT
>JAUPTP010000297.1 GCA_030918015.1 Pseudomonadota bacterium | reverse complement strand
GCGCCTCCTGCTGGAACTGGGCCGCCAGCGTCTGCAGCGACAGCTGCGAGGCAACCTCGCCTTCGGGGTGGCCGCCCATGCCGTCGGCCAGCGCGAACAGGCCCGAGTCCCGCGTGTAGCAGTAGCCCATGCGGTCCTCGTTCTTCTCGCGGCCGCCGCGGCGGCTGATCTGGTAGACGGAAAAGCGCATGGACAGGGATTCCGGGCGTCGAGCGGTGTCGTGGAGGAGGGCAGCGGGAAGGGCTGTGCAGGACGGCGCGGCCGTGCTCAGGCCTTCGCGCCGGACTTGATGTTCTCGAGCTGCAGCTTGAGACGCTCGCTGAAGCTCAGCTTGGTGTAGCGCCGCTCGGTCTCGCGCGAGAGCTCCTTCTGCAGCGCGAACACGCTCTGCGGCCGTGCCAGCGGATCGAGCGACATGCACCACTCGGTCACCTCGATCAGGTTGTCCGAGTAGACATTGCGCAGCCGCGACAGCGACAGGTTCAGCCGGTCCTTCTCGATGCGTTGCGGCGCGTCGTTGGGCGGATAGCCCTGCATGCAGGCGTAGATGCACGCGCCGATGGCGTAGATGTCGGTCCAGGGCCCGAGGCTGCCGTCGCGGCGGTACATCTCCGGCGCGGCAAAGCCCGGCGTGTACATCGGCCGGATGAAGTTGCCTTCCTTGCTCAGCACCTCGCGCGCGGCACCGAAGTCCAGCATCACCGCCTTGTTGTCGTTGGTGATGAAGATGTTGGCCGGCTTGATGTCCAGGTGCAGCATCTTGTGCTGGTGCACGATGCGCAAGCCCCGCAGGATCTCGTCGAAGAGGCTGCGGATGGTGGACTCGCGGAAGACCTTGTCGCGCTTGAGATCGCGCGCGGTGACGATGAAGTCCTGCAGCGTGTCGCCCTGCAGGTAGTTCATCACCATGTAGACCGTCTCGTTCTCGCGGAAGAAGTTCAGCACCGAGACCACGCTCGGATGGCTGATCTGGGCGAGCGAGCGCCCTTCCTCGAAGAAGCTCTTCAGGCCGAGCCGGTAGAGCGGCTGCTTGTCGGGCTTGACGCGCGGGATCAGCTCGCCCGGCGCACGCTCGGCCAGCGACGAGGGCAGGTATTCCTTGAGGGCCACGAGCCGGCGCTCGCTGTCCTCGGCCAGGTAGACCACCCCGAAACCGCCCGCTGCCAGCTTCCGAATGATCTGGTAGCCTCCGACCACTGTGCCGGGGGGCAACGGGGCGGGTTTCTGAGGCTTTGACATAATCGTGTTTTGCTTGGGCGAAGTCCGCGATGCCAGTTTACAGCATGACCGGTTATGCCAGTGCCAGCGCCGGCGCTGGTCTTGAGACCGGGGAGAACCCTGAATCCAGCGCCGTCGGCGCTGGTACCGTGACGGTCGAGCTGCGCTCGGTCAACAGCCGCTTCCTCGACCTGACGCTGCGCCTGCCCGACGAGCTGCGAGCGCTCGAGCCGGCTCTGCGCGAGCAGCTCACGCAGGCCTTCAAGCGCGGCAAGATCGAGCTGCGCCTGCACGGCGAGCGCGCCGACACCGAGGTGCGGCCGCCCGCGGCGGAGCAGCTCGCGCGGCTGGGGGCGCTGCAGGCGGCCGTGCTGGCGGCGCTGCCGCAGTCCGCGCCGATGAGCGTGCAGGAGGCGCTGCAGTGGTGCCGCTCCACCGCGCCGGCGCCGGTGCTCGACGAGGCCGCGACCGAGGCCGCGAAGCAGTGCGTGCTGCGTCTGCGCGAGGCCCGTGCCCGCGAGGGCGAGCGCCTGGTCGCCATCCTGGTGGAGCGGGTCGAGGCGCTGCGCCAGCTCGCCGCCCAGGCCGCGCCGCTGGTGCCCCAGGTGGTCGATCGCCAGCGCCAGCGCTTCCTCGAGCGCTGGAACGAGGCCCTGACCGCCGCCGGCGCCGCCCAGGGCGTGCCGGCCGAGGCGCTGGCCGAGCGGGCGATGTCGGAGGCTGCGGCCTTCGCGATCCGCATCGACGTCGCCGAGGAACTCGGCCGGCTGCAGTCCCACCTCGACGAGATCACGCGCCTGCTGCGCCAGGGCGGGGAGCTCGGCAAGCGGCTCGACTTCCTGATCCAGGAACTGCACCGCGAGGCCAACACGCTGGGCTCGAAGTCCGCCGCGCTCGAGCTCACCCGCATCTCGGTCGAGATGAAGGTCGCCATCGAGCAGATGCGCGAACAGGTCCAGAACATCGAATGAATGTCGACAACTCCGCCATGAATCCGCCGAACCCCGCCGCCGTGCAGCCGGACTACCCCGGCAACCTGTATGTCGTCTCCGCCCCGAGCGGAGCGGGCAAGTCCAGCCTGGTCAAGGCGCTGCTCGAGCTCGATGCCAAGCTGATGGTGTCGGTCTCGCACACCACGCGCGCCCCGCGTGGCCAGGAGCAGCACGGCCGCGAGTACTGGTTCGTCGGCAAGGACGAGTTCCAGGGCATGATCGACCGCGGCGACTTCTTCGAGTGGGCCGAAGTGCACGGCAACCGCTACGGCACCTCGCGTGCGGCCATCGAGCGCCGCCTGCAGGCCGGCGAGGACGTGGTGCTGGAGATCGACTTCCAGGGCGCGCTGCAGATCAAGCAGATCTTCCCGGCCGCGGTGCTGATCTTCATCCTGCCGCCTTCCTGGGAGGAGCTGCTGCAGCGCCTGCGCCGTCGCGGCGAGGACGCGCCCGACGTCATCGAGCAGCGCATGGTCAACGCCCGCCACGAGGTCGCGCAGGCTCGGCACTTCGACTACATCGTCGTCAATGCCCTGTTCGACACGGCCCTCTTCGACCTGAAGACCATCGTCCACGCCCAGCGGCTAAAATACTCGACCCAGCGTCGCAGCCGCCCGGCGGTCTTCGACGCCCTCCAACTCTCCTGAACTGCGGAAGAAAAGACTCCACCATGGCACGCATCACCGTCGAAGACTGTCTGCAGAAGATCCCCAACCGCTTCCAGCTGGTGCTGGCCGCCACCTACCGTGCTCGCATGCTGAGCCAGGGCCATGCGCCGAAGGTCGAGACCCGCAACAAGCCGGGCGTGACGGCGCTGCGCGAGATCGCCGCCGGCCAGGTCGGCGTCGAGATGCTGCGCAAGGTTCCGACCTGAGCCCTTGTCTGACTCCCGCCCGATGCGGCTGTCGGGCCATCGCGCCCGCGTGCCCGTCGCGGTGCGGGACACGCTAGAGTGAGCCATGGTGTCCCGCACTGCTGATGTCCTGCGCCGCATGTTCTTCCCCTCCTGGAGACAGGGCGGGGCCAAGTCCGGATCCGACGATCCGGGCTCCTTTTCCGAAACCCAGCTTCCCGAGGCCGAAGCGGTCGCGATCGAGCCCGACACGCGGCTCGAGCCGGGTGCGCGCCATCGCCTGCGCGAGCGGGTCGGCAAGCCGGTCGCGCCGGTGATCGAGCCGGTGCCCGGCGCCCACGGGGCCAGCGCCGCGTCCTTCGCGGTGCTGACGGCCAAGCTCGACTACCTCGACGAGGCGGACGTGCGGCGCGTGCGCGAGGCCTACCGCTTCGCCGATCAGGCGCACCTGGGCCAGTTCCGCGCCAGCGGCGAGCCCTACATCACCCATCCGATCGCGGTCGCCGGTCTGTGCGCGGACTGGAAGCTCGATGCGCAGGCCATCATGGCCGCGCTGATGCACGACACGATGGAGGACTGCGGCGTCACCAAGGCCGAGATGGTCGAGCGCTTCGGCTCGGCCACCGCCGAGATCGTCGATGGCCTGACCAAGCTCGACAAGCTGCAGTTCTCGACCCGCGAGGAGTCGCAGGCCGAGTCCTTCCGCAAGATGCTGCTGGCGATGGCGCGCGACGTGCGCGTCATTCTGATCAAGCTCGCCGACCGCATGCACAACATGCGCACGATGGAGGCGATGGCCGCGAACAAGCGCGCCCGCATCGCGCGCGAGACGCTCGAGATCTACGCCCCGATCGCGCACCGGCTCGGCCTGAACCAGTGCTACCGCGAGCTGCAGGAGGCGTCGTTCCGCTTCCTGCGCCCGTGGCGTCATGCGGCGCTGTCGAAGGCGGTTTCCAAGGCGCGTGGCCACCGGCGCGATCTGGTCGAGCGGGTGCGCCATGAGGTGGAGATCGCTCTCACCCAGGCCGAGGTGCCCGCGCAGGTCTACGGCCGCGAGAAGACCGTCCACTCGATCTACACGAAGATGCGCGAGAAGCACCTGAGCTTCGCGCAGGTCAGCGACATCTTCGGCTTCCGGCTGGTCGTGGCGACGCTGCCCGAGTGCTATCTGGCGCTGGGCGTGCTGCACCAGCTCTACAAGCCGGTGCCGGGGCGCTTCAAGGACTACATCGCCATCCCCAAGGCCAA
>JAUPTP010000296.1 GCA_030918015.1 Pseudomonadota bacterium | reverse complement strand
CCGCACCGAAGCGGCCCAGCCTCTGGCATTCGCCTTCGGCGGCGAGGCCCATCCGATCGATTACGCGCGGGCCATCGCCGATGGCGCGCTGCTGGCCCTGATCGCTGCGCTGGGTCTGCTGCAGCTCGGCCACGAGACCACGCCGGATCTGGTGCAGCTGGCCGCGACGGCGCTGCTGCTGTACGGACTGGCGGCCAGCCCCTACCGACCCTGGCAGGGCCGGATCGCGGTGCTGCTGGCCCCGGCCCTGCTCGCGGCCAGCGGCGCGGCCACCACAGGGCTGCTGCTGGCCCTGGCGGGCACCCTCATCAGCCACCGCTCCAGCTACGCCGATGCACGGCGCCAGGTGCCGTGGCTGCTGATGGGAGCCGCGCTGGCCGTGCTGACCGCGACCGCGCTCGAGACCTGGGCCTGGCGCCTGGCGGTGCTGGAAGACCCGGCCAGCCTGCTGCGGCTGCTGCTCTGGTTCACCTGGCCGGTGTGGCCGCTGGCGGGGTGGACGCTGTGGCGCTGGCGCCGTCAGCTGCTCAAGCGCCACCTGTCCGTGCCGCTGTCGGTGCTGGTCATCGCGCTGTCGGCCAGCGTCGGCATGGGCGGCTCGGACCGGGCGCTGATGCTGGCCCTGCCGGCTCTGGCCATCATGGCCGCCTTCGCGCTGCCCACGCTGCGTCGCAGCGTCAGCGCCGCCATCGACTGGTTCTCCGTCTTCTTCTTCAGTGCCTGCGCGCTGACGGTCTGGGTGATCTATCTGTCGATGCACCTGGGCATTCCTGCGCAGCCCGCGCGCAACATCGCCCGGCTGGCCGCGGGCTTCCAGCCCGTGTTCCAGCCGCTGGCCCTGGTGGCGGCGCTGGCGGGCTCGCTGGCCTGGCTGGCCCTGGTGCACTGGCGCACCGGCCGGCACCGGCAGGCGCTCTGGAAAAGCCTGGTGCTGCCGGCCGGTGGCGTGGCCCTGAGCTGGCTGCTGACGATGACGCTGCTGCTGCCGGTGCTCGACTACGCGCGCAGCTACCGCCCTCTGGTGAGCCAGATCGCCGCGCATGTGCCCCCGGGCAACTGCCTGATCGCGCCCGAGTTCAGCCGCAGCCAGCTCGCGGCGCTGGAGGTGCACGGGCACTGGACGCTGGCGCGTGACCCGCGCCGCACCGACTGCCGCTGGATGGTCGCCGTGCACCGCATGCCGGCCGGCGCCCGAATGCAGACACCGCCCACGCCCCAGGGCTGGATGCTGCACGACCGCGTGCGCCGCCCCACGGACCGCGACGAGGTGATCCTGATCTACAGACGCAAGAGCTGAGGCGAGGCCGCCACCGGCCGCCGGACCCGGATGCGGGAGGCCGGGAACAGGATGCAGAAGGTCGAGCCCTGGCCGGGCTGACTGTCGATGGACAGCTCGGCGCCATGGCGCTGCACCACATGCTTGACGATCGACAGGCCCAGCCCGGTGCCGCCGGTCTCGCGCGAGCGGCTGCCGTCGACGCGGTAGAAGCGCTCGGTCAGCCGGGGCAGGTGGTCGCGGGCGATGCCGATGCCGCTGTCGCACACCTCGAACAGTGCGCCGCCGCCCGGGCGCAGCGCCCAGACGACGGTGATGCGCCCCTCCTCCGGGGTGTAGCGCACCGCGTTGCTGGCCAGGTTGGTCATGGCCGACAGCAGCTCGCTGGCGTTGCCCGCGATCTCGACGCTCGCCACCGCCTCGTCGCTGGCGTCCGGATGACGGATCAGATGCCGGCCCCGCGACAGGGCCGCCACCTCCACGCCGACCTGCTCGAGCAGCTCGGCGGCCGGGTGCCAGTCGTCGGGCGCCGGCTGCGGGCTGCCCTCGAGCCGGGCCAGCGTCAGCAGGTCGGTCACCAGGGTCTGCATGCGCCGGGTCTGCTGCGTCATCAGCTGCAGCATGCGCTCGCGGTCCTCGGCCCCCAGCGGCAGCGTCGCCATCGTCTCGACGAAGCCGGCCAGCACCGTCAGCGGCGTGCGGATCTCGTGCGAGACGTTGGCCACGAAGTCGCGCCGCATCGCCTCGTTGCGCTGACGCTCGGTCACGTCCTGGGTCAGCACCAGGCGCTGGCCCACCGTGCCGTAGGAGCGCACCAGCACCGACAGCGAGAGCTGCGCGGGCAGGCTGCCGCTCATCATCAGCAGCGGCTCGGTGCTGCCGGACTGCAGGGCCGCGACGAAGGCCGGCGCCCGCACCAGGTTCGTGATGCGCTGGCCGAGATCGCGCACCGGATCGAGCCCCAGGTGGACCGCGGCGACCTGACTGAGCCAGACGATCTGTTCGTCGGCATCGAGCAGCAGCACGCCGTTGGGCGAGGCCTCGATCGCGTCCAGGAACTCCTCGCGGCGGCGCCGCTCGAGCTGGGTGCGCTGCTCGCTGTGCAGCAGCGCGCGCTCGGTCCGGTAGGCCAGCTCGCCCCAGAGCTCGCCGTCGCGCGGCGCCTGGGCCTCCATGTTGCCGCGCATCCAGTCCACCAGCCGGACTGCGCGGCAGGCATCGCGCCAGCCCGCCCAGGCCGCCCCCAGCAGCGCACCGATCCAGGTGCCCACGGCCGGCGCGCCCAGCTTGAAGCCGACGATGCCGCCGACCAGCGCCAGCAGGCTCAGGTTCAGCAGCAGCGCCAGCAGGCGCTTGAGCGCCAGACTCATGATCGGATCCTTCTCAGTCGGCCGGGCGCTCGCGCGTCAGCCGGTAGCCCACGCCGCGCACCGTCTCGATCATCCGGCCGGCATCCACCGGCGCGAGGGTCTCGCGCAGGCGCTTGACATGGACGTCGACCGTGCGCTCCTCGATGAAGACATGGTCGCCCCAGACCCGGTCGAGCAGCTGCGCGCGACTGTGCACCCGCTCCGGGTACGCCATCAGGTGCTGCAGCAGCCGGAACTCGGTGGGGCCCAGCCGCACCGGCCGGCCATCGACCTCGACGCGGCGCGCGGCCAGATCCAGCCGCAGCGGACCGACCACCAGCTGCCCCTCGGCCAGCGTCGTGGGCGCACGCCGGCGCAGCACCGCGCGGATGCGCGCCATCAGCTCGCCCGGCGAGAAGGGCTTGACCAGATAGTCGTCGGCCCCCGCGTCCAGGCCGGCGATCATGTCGGTCTCGTCGCTGCGGGCGGTCAGCATCAGGATCGGCAGCTCGCGGGTCCGGGCGCCTGCGCGCCAGTGCCGCGCCAGCTCCAGCCCGGTGCCGCCGGGCAGCATCCAGTCCAGCACCACCAGGTCCGGCAGCACCGCATCGACCGCCACCCGTGCCTCGGACACGGTGGCCGCCAGACTCACCTCATGGCCGGCGTGGCGCAGATGGATCGCGATCAGTTCGGCGATCGCCGGCTCGTCCTCGACGATCAGTGCACGCGACACGGTGTCACTTGACCATGCTGGCCACCGTGTCGGGCGGGTTGTGCCGCACGTCGGTGCCCTTGACGATGTAGATGATCTGCTCGGCCAGGTTCTTGGCGTGATCGCCCACCCGCTCGATCGCCTTGGCGACGAAGACCAGGTCGATCGAGGCCGAGATGGTGCGCGGGTCTTCCATCATGTAGGTGATGAGCTGGCGCAGCAGGCCGTCGAACTCGCGGTCGATCTCGTTGTCCTGGCGGATCACCTCCAGGGCCTGCGCGGTGTCCAGGCGCGCGAAGGCATCGAGCGACTTGCGCAGCAGGTTCGTGGCCAGGCTGGCCTCGCGCGAGACATCGCCCACGGGGAACCGCAGCCGGCTCGACACGCCCGTGCTCACCAGGCTCTGCACGGTGCGGGCGATGCGCGCGGCCTCGTCGCCGACGCGCTCGAGGTTGCCGATCGTCTTGGAGATCGCGATCAGCAGGCGCAGATCGCGCGCGGTGGGCTGGCGCCGCGCGATGATCGACGACAGGTCGCGGTCGATCTCGATCTCCATCTGGTTGACCCGCTCCTCGATGCGGAGCACCTGGGCGGCGACATCGGTGTTGAACAGCGTCAGCGACTGGATGGCCTGGGCCACCTGGGCCTCGACCAGGCCCCCCATCTCGAGCACGCGGGTAGAGATGCCGCTGAGCTCGGCGTCGAACTGGCTGGAGAGATGCTTGTCCATCGAGGTACTCCTCTGTCCTGGAATCGGAAGACGGGGATGACCGGGCGACTTCAGCCGAAGCGGCCGGTGATGTAGTCCTCGGTCTCCTTCTTCTTCGGCTTCATGAAGATGTCGGAGGTCGGGCCGAACTCGATCAGGTCGCCCAGGTACATGTAGGCGGTGTAGTCCGAGCTGCGCGCGGCCTGCTGCATGTTGTGGGTGACGATCAGCACGGTGTAGTCGGACTTGAGCTCGTCGATCAGCTCC
>JAUPTP010000295.1 GCA_030918015.1 Pseudomonadota bacterium | reverse complement strand
GAGACCGGCGGCCACATGATCACCCCGCTGCCGGGCGCCACGCCGATGGTGCCGGGCTCGTGCACGCTGCCCTTCCCGGGCATCCAGTTCGCGGTGGTCGACGAGGTCGGCAACGAGCTGCCCTGGGGCAAGGGCGGCATCCTGGTCTGCAAGAAGCCCTGGCCGTCGATGATCCGCACGATCTGGGGCGACCCGGAGCGCTTCAAGAAGTCCTACTACCCCGAGGACTTCAAGGGGCAGCTGTATCTGGCCGGCGACGGCGCGATCCGCGACGCCAAGACCGGCTACTTCACCATCACCGGCCGCATCGACGACGTGCTGAACGTCTCCGGCCACCGCATGGGCACGATGGAGATCGAGTCGGCGCTGGTGAGCTGCACCGACCTGGTGGCCGAGGCGGCGGTCGTCGGCCGCCCGGATGACACCACCGGCGAGGCGGTCTGCGCCTTCGTGGTGCTCAAGCGTCCGCTGCCGGCGGGCGACGAGGCCAAGGCCATCGCCAAGCAGCTGCGCGACCATGTCGGCCGCGAGATCGGCCCGATCGCCAAGCCCAAGGACATCCGCTTCGGCGAGAACCTGCCCAAGACCCGCTCGGGCAAGATCATGCGCCGACTGCTGCGTTCTCTGGCCAAGGGCGAGGCCATCACGCAGGACACCTCCACGCTGGAGAACCCGGCGATCCTGGGTCAGCTGGGCCAGGCCTACTGATCGGACGCCGACGTCCGCCCCCGGCCCGTGCGATGCGGGCCGGAAAGCACAAAGCCCCGCGATGCGGGGCTTTCTTCATGGGCGCTCGGGCCGCCGGATCACTTCTGGCTCAGCACCCAGGCGACCAGCGTCTTGGCTTCTGCGGGCGTCACCGACTGCGCCGGCATCGGCATCTGGCCCCAGACGCCAGCGCCCCCCTTCATGACCTTGTCGACCAGCTTGGCTTCGGAGGTCTTGTCGGCCCTGTACTTGGCGGCGATTTCCTTGTAGGCGGGGCCGACCATTTTCTTGTCGATCGCATGGCAGGCCAGGCAGCCCTTGGACTGGGCCAGGGCTTGTGCGCCGCGCGCATCAAGGGCATGACCGAGGCTGGGCAGGGTCAGCGCGGCGGCGCCCAGCGCCAGCGTGAGAGTCAGCGAACGGGTTTTCATGAGGGACGCCTTGTCGAGTTCACTTCTGGCTCAGCACCCAGGCCACCAGCGTCTTGGCCTCTTCGGGCGTGACGTTGTTGGCCGGCATCGGCACCGGGCCCCAGACGCCGGAGCCGCCCTTGATGACCTTCTCGGCCAGGCGGGCGGCGGCGCCCTTGTCGCTTCTGTACTTGGCGGCCACATCCTTGTAGGCCGGGCCGACCAGCTTGGTGTCGACGGCGTGGCAGGCCATGCAGTTCTTCTTGGCGGCCAGATCGGCGTTGGCGAAGGCGGGGCTGGCGAGGGTGAGGGCGGCCAGGGCGGAGAGGGCGAAGAGGGGTTTCATTGCGGGAGTCCTTGTCGTTCGGGATGGCCGGGGCGCGGTGGGCTGACCCCGGACCCGGGTGATTCTAGGAGGCCGCCTGCGGCCTCGCCTTGATCTGGGCCTGCAGAGGGGTCGGCGCCAGGGGTATGCTGATCGGCGAGTGCAACAGGACGCAGGGCTGGCGCCTGCGGGAGAGATCGAGATGGGATTGCTGCTGCTGGGGCTGGTGGTGCTGGCCTTGCGCGGGTTCGGGGTCGAGCCGGTCTGGCCCGGACGTCGCCGGATCGCCGCGCCTGAGCCTCGGGGTCAGGGCGCAGGCCGGTGAGGCGCCTTATCATCGCGCCCCATGCTGATCCATCCTCAGTTCGATCCGGTCGCGCTCGCGCTCGGCCCCGTCCAGGTCCACTGGTACGGTCTGACCTATCTGGCCGCCTTCGGCCTGTTCTACTGGCTGGCCACCCGCCGCATTCTTCAACCTGTCTATGCCGCACGCGGCTGGACCCCGCGCGAGGTCGAGGACCTGCTGTTCTACGGCATCGTCGGCGTCATCCTGGGCGGGCGTCTGGGCTATGTGCTGTTCTACAAGCCGGCGCACTATCTGGCCCACCCGATGGAGGTGTTCGCGGTCTGGAAGGGCGGCATGGCCTTCCACGGCGGCCTGCTGGGCGTGATCGCCGCGATGGCGGTGTTCGCCTGGGTGCGCAAGCGGGGCTTCCTCGAGGTGACCGATCTGGTCGCGCCCTGCGTGCCCACCGGCCTGGCCTGCGGGCGGGTGGGCAACTTCATCAACGGCGAGCTCTGGGGGCGGGCGGCCGACGCGTCGCTGCCCTGGGCGATGGTCTTCCCGCAGTCGGGCACCGACCTGCCGCGCCACCCCTCGCAGGTCTACCAGTTCCTGATGGAGGGACTGCTGCTCTTCGTCATCCTGTGGCTCTACGGCCGCAGCCGCGGCGCCCACCACCGCGCCGACGGCACGGGGGTCTGGGGCCGGGTCTCGGGCCTGTTCCTGGTCGGCTACGGGCTGTTCCGCTTCATCGCCGAGTATTTCCGCGAGCCCGACAGCTTCCTGGGCCTGCTGGCGCTGAACCTCAGCATGGGCCAGTGGCTGTGCGTGCCGATGATGGTCGCCGGCGCCCTGATCTGGGCCTGGGCCGGGAGGCGCGCATGAGTGCCGCGCCGCTTCGGGTGCTGGGCATCGAGTCTTCCTGCGACGAGACCGGCGTGGCGCTGGTCGAGCTGCCCGAGGGCGTGACGGGTGCTGCCGCGCCGCGGCTGCTGGCGCATGCGCTGCACAGCCAGATCGACATGCACCAGGCCTACGGCGGCGTGGTGCCGGAGCTGGCCTCGCGCGACCACATCCGCCGCGTCGTGCCGCTGCTGCGCGAGACGCTGGCCGGCGCCGGCCTCGGGCTGGAGGCGGTCGATGTCGTCGCGCACACCCGCGGGCCCGGCCTGGCCGGCGCGCTGCTGGTGGGCACCGGCGCGGCCTGCGCGCTGGCGATGGCGCTGGACCGGCCGGTGCTGGGCGTGCATCACCTCGAGGGCCATCTGCTGTCGCCTTTCCTCTCGGCCGATCCGCCGGAGTTCCCGTTCGTCGCGCTGCTGGTCTCGGGCGGGCACACCCAGCTGATGCGGGTCGACGGCGTCGGCCGCTACCAGCTGCTCGGCGAGACCATCGACGACGCCGCCGGCGAGGCCTTCGACAAGTCGGCCAAGATGCTCGGCCTGGGCTATCCCGGCGGGCCGGCGCTGGCGCGGCTGGCCGAGCAGGGCCACCCGCAGGCCTACCGGCTGCCGCGGCCGCTGCTGCGCGGCGATCTGCTCGACTTCTCGTTCGCCGGGCTGAAGACGGCGGTGTGGACCCAGCTGGCGAAGATCGACGCCGGCGAGGATGCCGCCGGCGACGGCCATGCCCAGGAGCGCGCCGATCTGGCCGCCTCGACCCAGGCGGCGATCGTCGAGGTGCTGGTGGCCAAGTCGATGCTGGCGCTGAAGCAGACCGGGCTGAAGCGCCTGGTGGTGGCCGGCGGCGTCGGTGCCAACCGCCAGCTGCGCGCCGATCTGGACGCGCAGTGCCGCCGCCGCGGCGTGCGGGTGCACTATCCCGAGCTGCATCTGTGCACCGACAACGGCGCGATGATCGCGCTGGCCGCGGCGATGCGGCTGCAGTCCGGCCAGGCCGAGGCGCGGCGCCAGTACGACTTCGATGTCCGCCCGCGCTGGGATCTGGCCAGCGTCTGATCAGAATCCGAGGCCCGAGATGAACTTCCGTCCGCATGTCGTCGCGCGGGCCGTCCTGGCCGGCGCGCTGCTGGGCCTGGGGGCCCTGGCCCAGGCCGCCGAGCCGGTGCGGCTGGCGCTGATCGAGGGCCTGTCGGGCCCGTTCGCCAATGCCGGCGAGGCGGTGGCGCGCAATCTGGGCTGGGCGATCGAGCGGGTCAATGCCCGCGGCGGCGTGAAGCTGCCCGGCGGCGCGCGCCCGCTCGCGCTGGTGCGCATGGACAGCCGGGGCTCGACCGAGGAGGCGCTGGCGCTGCTGCGCGCGGCCACCGACCAGGCCGTGCCGGTGGTGATGCAGGGCAACAGCTCGGCGGTGGCGGCGGCGCTGGTCGAGGCGCTCAACCGCCACAACGCCCGCGAGCCGCAGCGCCGCGCGCTGTTCCTGAACTACTCGGCGGTCGATCCGGCGCTGACCAACGAGAAGTGCAGTCCCTGGCATTTCCGCTTCGACGCGCATGCCGACATGCGCCTGTCGGCGCTGGTCGACGTGCTGCAGCAGGACGGCGCGCTGCGCAGCATCTACCTGATCGGCCAAGACTACAGCTTCGGCCAGCATGTGCTGAAAAGGGGGCGCGAGATGATCGCCGCGCGCCGGCCCGACATCCG
>JAUPTP010000294.1 GCA_030918015.1 Pseudomonadota bacterium | reverse complement strand
ACCGACGGCTCGGTGCTGGTGAACCACGGCGGCACCGAGATGGGCCAGGGCCTGAACACCAAGGTCGCGCAGGTGGTCGCGCACGAGCTGGGCCTGCCCCTGGAGCGGGTGCGGGTCAGCGCCACCGACACGCACAAGGTGGCCAACACCTCCGCCACCGCCGCCTCCACCGGCACCGACCTGAACGGCAAGGCCGCGCAGGACGCGGCGCGCCAGATCCGCGACCGCCTGGCGGCCTTCGTCGCCGCGCGCTGGCAGGTGGCGCCCGAGGCGGTGCAGTTCGCCGGCGGCCAGGTGACGGCGGGCGCGCAGGCGCTGGCCTTCACCGAGCTGGTCGCGCAGGCCTATGCCGCGCGCATCCAGCTCTGGAGCGACGGCTTCTACGCCACGCCCGGCCTGCACTGGGACCGCGAGCGGCTGCAGGGCAAGCCCTTCTTCTACTTCGCCTACGGCGCGGCGCTCAGCGAGGTCATCGTCGACACCCTGACCGGCGAGTGGCGGCTGCTGCGCGCCGACGTGCTGCACGACGTGGGCGCCTCGCTGAACCCGGCGCTGGACATCGGCCAGGTCGAGGGCGCCTTCGTGCAGGGCATGGGCTGGCTGACCACCGAGGAGCTGCGCTGGCAGCCGATGGACGGCTCGCGCGCCGCAGGCCTCTTGCTGACCCACGCGCCGAGCACCTACAAGATCCCGACCGCCAACGACATTCCGCTGGAGCCCGGCGCGCTCGACGTGCGGCTGTTCGGCCACCGCAACCCGGCCGACAGCATCCACCGCAGCAAGGCGGTCGGCGAGCCGCCGCTGCTGCTGCCCTTCAGCGTCTTCCTGGCGATCCGGGATGCGGTGTCGGCGGCGGGCGGGCACCGCGTCGATCCGCCGCTGCGGGCGCCGGCAACAGGGGAAGCCATCCTGGACGCGCTGGCGGCGGTGCAGCGCGGATGATCATGCTGCGCCTGCAGGCCGCGGCCCGCGCCCAGCTCGCTGGAGGCACGCCGGTCGTCGAGGTGCTGATCGCCGCGCACCAGGGCTCGGCGCCGCGCGAGACCGGCACGCGCATGCTGGTGACGCACCACGAGGTGCTCGGCACCATCGGCGGCGGCCATCTGGAATGGAAGGCGATCGAGGCGGCGCGGCAGCGGCTCGCCCGCCCGGAGGCGCCGCCCCAGGAACTCGACCTGCCGCTCGGTCCGGCGCTCGGCCAGTGCTGCGGCGGACGGGTGAAGCTGCGGCTCTCCCACCTGACGCGGGAAGCGCTCGATGGCTGGACGCTGCCGCCGCCGCGCTTCCATCTGCAGCTGCACGGCGCCGGCCATGTCGGCCGCGCGATCGTGAAGCTGCTGACCGACGTGGACTGCCGCGTCGACTGGATCGATGCACGCGAGGCGGAATTTCCGCCACGCGACCCGCTCGAGCAGCCGCACATCACCCCGGTCGTCAGCGAGGCCCCCGAGATGGAGGTCGCTCAGGCCGCCCCCGGCACCGTCTTCCTGGTCATGACGCACCGCCACGACCTCGACGAGCGGATCACCGAAGCCATCCTGCGCCGGGGTGACGCCGCCTTCTGCGGCCTGATCGGCAGCGCGACCAAGCGGGCGCGCTTCCTGTCGCGCTTCGAGGCCCGGGGGCTGAGCGCGGCGCAGCTCGGCCGCCTCACCTGCCCGATCGGCCTGCCCGGCATCGCCGGCAAGGAGCCGGCCGTACTGGCCGTGAGCGTGGTGGCTCAGCTGCTGGGCTGTCCGGCCAGCCAGCGCACATAGCTGGCCACGCCGCCGGCCACGTCGCTGAAGGCGTGGTCGCAGCCGGTGGCGCGCAGGCGGGTCAGGTCGGCCTGGGTCAGGCACTGGTACTTGCCGCGCAGGGCGTCGGGGAAGTCGATGTAGCTGACCAGGCCCTGGGTGATCTGCTCGTCCAGCGTCAGCGCCGGCAGGCCATCGAGCGCACGGCAGGCGTTGACGGTCGCATGTGCCACATCGTTGAAGGGCTGCGCCCGGCCGGAGCCGAGGTTGAAGATGCCGCTCTTGTCCGGGTTCTGCAGGAACCACAGGTTGACCGCCACCACGTCGTCGACGAAGACGAAGTCGCGCGACTGCGTGCCCGGCGCGTAGCCGTTGTACTCGCCGAAGAGCTTGACCTGGCCGTTCTGGCGGAACTGGTTGAAGTGGTGGAAGGCGACGCTGGCCATGCGGCCCTTGTGCTGCTCGCGCGGGCCGTAGACGTTGAAGTAGCGAAAGCCCACGACCTGGCCGTCCTGCGTGCCGCCCTGCGAGCGCAGGGTCGGCAGGTAGCGGCGCACCACCTGGTCGAACAGCAGCTTGGAATAGCCGTAGACGTTCAGCGGCGCCTCGAAGGCCGGCTCCTCGCGGAAGGTCTCGCTGGCGCCGTAGGTGGCGGCCGAGCTGGCGTACAGCAGCCGCGTGCCCTGCGCGAGACAGGCATCGAGCAGCGTCTTCGAGCAGCGGTAGTTGTTCTCCAGCATGAACCGGCCGTCATGCTCCATCGTGTCGGAGCAGGCGCCCTCGTGCAGGATCGCGTCGATGCGGCCCAGTTCGCCGGCGGCGAAGCGCGCGTAGAACTCGTCCTTGTCGAAGTAGTCCGCCAGCGTGCTGCCGAGCAGGTTGCGGTATTTGGGCCCGTCGGTCAGGTCATCGACCGCGATGACCTCCTTGGCGCCCAGGCGGTTCAGGCCGTGGACCAGGTTGCTGCCGATCATGCCGGCCGCGCCGGTGACGACGACTCTCATGCCGTTTCCTTTCCGAAGAGTTCCTCGAAGCTGCAGCTGGCGGTGCCGAACTTGCCCACGACGATGCTGCCGGCGCGGTTGGCCAGCGGCACCGCGTCGCGCAGGCTCATGCCGCAGGCCAGCAGCGCCGCCAGCGTCGCGATGACGGTGTCGCCCGCGCCGGTCACGTCGAAGACCTCGCGCGCCTGGGCCGGCACCTGGAAATGCGTCGGCTGGCCGCCCGCCGCCTCGAACAGCGACATGCCGTCTTCCGAGCGGGTCAGCACCAGCCCGTCCAGGCCGAGCTCCTCGCGCAGCGCGTGCGCACGGCGGTGCAGGTCGGCCTCGTCACGCCACGGGCCGACCACCTGGGCCAGTTCGGCGCGGTTGGGCGTGAGCGTGGTGGCGCCGGCATAGCGGCTGTAGTCGCTGCCCTTCGGGTCGACCAGCACCGGCTTGCCGGCGGCGCGCGCCAGCTCGATCATGCGCGGGATGTGGGTCAGGCCGCCCTTGCCGTAGTCGGAGAACAGCACCGCGTCGTGCTCGGGCAGCACCCGCTCGTAGTCGGCCAGCATCTGCTGCAGCACCTCGTGCTCGGGCTGGTTCTCGAAATCGACGCGGATGAGCTGCTGCGAGCGGCCGATGACGCGCAGCTTGACGATGGTGTAGAGCTTGGGGTCGCTGCCCAGCACGGTGCTGACGCCCTGCTCCTCCAGCAGCTGGCGCAAGCGGCGCGCCGGCTCGTCGTCGCCCACCACGGTCAGCAGCGTGCACTGCGCGCCCAGCGTCTTGACGTTGAGCGCGACGTTGGCCGCGCCGCCCAGGCGCTCTTCCTCGCGCGAGACGCGCACCACCGGCACCGGCGCCTCCGGCGAGATGCGCTCGACGGCGCCGAACCAGTAGCGGTCGAGCATGGCGTCGCCGACGACGAGGACGCGGGCGGACTGGAGATCGGAGAGAGAGGGATTCAAGGGAGCAGACCCGGCGGCGGGCACGATTCAGAAAGGCACCGATCGTAACCGCAGGCCGGGCGGAGCCGGCACCGCCGGATCAGTGTTCGGCCGCCGGCGCCGCCCAGTGATCGGCCTTGCGCACCAGGAAGCGCGGCGTGCGGAAATGCACGATCGCGCGGTAGAGCACCAGATACAGGCCGCAGAACATCAGCAGCCAGATCGACAGCACCCGGCCCTCGTCCCACCACAGCACCGCCGGCGCGACCGACAGCGAGCACAGCGCCCACAGATAGGGCGAGGTCATCGAGTTGCGGCGCAGCATGTTGGCCGCATCGCGCTTGCCGATGGCCCAGCGCATCAGACGGCGGTAGATCAGGCTGTGCAGATGCGTGGCATCGGGCAGCCCGACCGGGCGGCCGCGCACCACGCGACGGCGGTACATGGTGAACAGCGTCTCGAAGATCGGATAGGCGCACAGCAGCAGCGGAAAGACCGGCGAGACCTCCGGGTTGCGGTGCACCAGCAGGATGCCCAGCTCGGCCACCCAGAAGCCCAGGAAATAGGCCCCGCCATCGCCCAGGAAGATCAGGCCCAGCGGATAGTTCCAGACGAAGAAGCCCATCACCGCGCCAAGCCCGATCAGCGCGGCCACCATGATCACCTC
>JAUPTP010000293.1 GCA_030918015.1 Pseudomonadota bacterium | reverse complement strand
GGTGGCCGCCCCGGCCGCGCGGTCGCCGGCACCCTCGACGCCGGTGGCGCCGGCCGCGGCTGCCCAGCCGCTGGTGCGCCGCGCGTCCGATGCCCCGTCGCCGGCTCGCGTGGACGACGACAAGGCGGCTCTGGCCGCCTCGGCCTTCGATGCGAACGGCATGCGCCGCTGCCGTGCCGATGAACTGGTGGACGAGGCGCTCTACTGTGGCGCCCGCCCTGACCTCGACGCCAACATGCTGGGTTCGGACGCCTCGCTGCGCTATGACCCGGGGCACCACCTGGTCGGGGTGCTGAAGGACGCCTTCCAGGTCAGCGGCAAGTGGCAGGTGCCGGCTCATCTCGAGAGCACGGCCGGGCGCATCACCGTCGACGGCACGACCAACCTGATCTACTGCGAGTTCTCCGCCGAGCGCTTTGCCCAGCTGGTGCGCGAGCCGGTCGACAAGCGCCCGAAGACCAAGGCCTTCAGCCGCCAGGAGTTCGCCGATCTGCAGGACACGCTCACGCGGACCGCGCTGGTGCGCCGCCTCGACCAGGTGCTGTGGAAGTCGGCGCTGGAGACCTCGGCCGGCCGGCTGCCGATCGGCGTCGATCCCACCGTGACCGTCTACCTGAAGAGCTGGCCCAACCTCACGCGTCTGCAACGCACGCCGCACGCGCTGCGCATCGCCGCGCTGTGGGCCACCCGCGGGGCCTCGCTCATGGAGACGGCGCAGACCCTGAAGATCGCCCAGCGGCATGTCTTCGCGTTCTACAACGCGGTGCTGGCGCTGGATCTGGTCACCGACGACGAGGCCCAGATCCGCCGGTCGCAACGCAGCAAGGCCAAGGGCAACCGCGGTCTGCTGACTCGACTGTTCGGCTGGCTGAACAAGTAATCGAAGACGTCCTCCTTCCCACGCCCATCAGGACGCCCCGGACATACCCCCCCCATGGCCCATACCGACCACAAGATCATCTTCACCGGCCCCGTCGGTGCCGGCAAGACCACGGCGATCGCCTCGATCAGTGACATCGAGCCGATCCGCACCGACGAGCACGCCTCGGACATGACGCAGAAGCGCAAGTCCAACACGACGGTGGCGATGGACTACGGCATGATCCGCCTCGGTCCCACCGAGAAGGTGCACCTGTACGGCACGCCCGGCCAGGAGCGCTTCGACTTCATGTGGGACATCCTCACCAAGGGCGGGATCGGGCTGGTGCTGCTGCTCGACAACACCCGGCCGACGCCCTTCGAGGACATGCGCTTCTACATCAAGTCCTTCAAGGAATTCATCGAGAGCACGCGCCTGGTGATCGGCGTGACGCAGATGGATGCCCGGGCCACGCCGACGATCGACGACTATGCGCGCCAGCTCGCCGAGCTCGATGTGAGCGCGCCGATCTTCGAGGTGGATGCCCGCCAGCGCGGCGATGTCTCGGTGCTGATCGAGGCGCTGCTGCTGCAGATCGACCCGACCCTCTGACGCCCTCGCCCTTGACTCTCGTCGGACTCGCGCCGACGCTCGCGCCCATGGATCACTACACGCTCACCGGCGAGTTCTACCTGCACCCGACACCGGCGGGCGCCTACTACGCGGCGAGCCGGCCGACGCGCGAGCCCGCCCGGACCTTTCTGCAGCGCCTGCTCAGCGAGCCGGAGACCCCGCGCCTCAGCGCCGACCTGGTGCAGGACTGGATGGGCATGAACCAGCAGGATGCGCTGGAGTTCATCTACCGGCTGCAGTCCTCCGGCTTCATCCAGGGGCTGCCCATGCAGGTGGAAGTGCCGCCCGACTCGATCGAGGCGATGCTGCCGCCGCTGCTGACCCAGCTCTCCGACGAGGGCAAGGCCATCCTGGCCGACAAGCGCGGCCTGTATCTGGGCACGGCCGGCTTCGCCCACGAGACGTCGGAGGAGCTCGCGGCGCTGGGCGGCGACATCGCCAGCGTGCACGAGCGCCACTCGCGGCTGCTGCACGGCAACATGCGCCTGCGCAGCGACGGCTGGGGCATGGTGAACGCCGCCGGCTGCAGCGAAGTCGGCTTCTGGCCGCTGTACTTCGGCGAGGAGTACTTCATCCTGATCGTCAGCGGCATGCCGCGCTTCAACCAGGAAGCCTTCACCACGCTGGTGTGGGCCATGGGCGTGCGCTACGGCCGGACCTCCCTCTGACGATGATCTGACCGGTCTGCGGGTCGAGCCGGAGCGGCGGGGGGTCGCTTCGGACACCCGGATTGCCTTCATCTCCCCTCGACCCCACCCCAACCACACTGTCCCGAAGGAAACGCTCATGCGTGAAGACCTGCTGAACTCGATCCTGAGTGAACTGAACGGCTCCACCGCCGACATCGAAGCCTCTGCCGTGTTGTCCACCGACGGTCTGATGATGGCCTCGATGCTGCCGGCCGGCATGGACGAAGACCGTGTCGGCGCGATGAGCGCCGCCATGCTGTCCCTGGGCGACCGCACCTCGCGTGAACTGGCCCGCGGCGAGCTCGAGCAGGTGCTCGTCAAGGGCGCCAAGGGTTATGTGCTGATGACGCACGCCGGCCCCGACTCGGTGCTGACGGCGCTGTGCAAGCCGAACTCCCGCCTGGGCCTGATCTTCCTGGACGTCAAGCGCGCTGCCGACGCCATCAGCAAGGTCATCTGATCGATCCAGCCCGTGATCGAGGGATTCCGATGATGACTGATATGAACGAGTCCGAACTGGTGCCGGGGGAACGGCGCGAACTGACCATGAGCTATCACGATGGACGTACTCGCCGTGTGCTGGTCGTCGATCACGAGGTCGCTTATCCCGATGGTAAGCTCATTGTCTCTCGCACCGACACCCAGGGTGTGATCACCCACGTCAACCAGGCCTTTGTCGACATGTCCGGCTACGACCGCGACGAGCTGATCGGCGAACACCACTGCATCCTGCGTCACCCCGACATGCCGGCGGCCGCCTTCAAGGACCTGTGGGATACCGTCGGGCGGGGCGACAAGTGGCAGGGTTACGTCAAGAACCTGCGCAAGGATGGCGCGCACTATTGGGTCTTCGCCACGGCGATCCCGAATGTGCGCGAGGGTCGTGTCGTGGGTTACACCTCGGTGCGCCGCAAGCCGTCGCGCTCCAAGGTCAATGAATGCATCGCGCTCTATGCCCGCATGCGGGCGGAGGAACTGAAGTGAGCGAGAACGCCACCACCACTCCGCTGGAGCTGACTGTCAGCCCCGACTTCTCGCCCGACCACATCGCCGGCTGGTATGTGTTCAACACCTGGCTGCAGCGTCGTCTGGGCGAGCGCATCCATCTGGAGCTCTACGAGGACTTCGCGGCACAGCGCAAGGCCATCACCGCCGACAAGGTGGACCTGATCTACGCCAATCCGCACGATGCCGCGATGCTGGTGCGCGAGAAGGGCTTCGTCGCGATCGCGGCGCCGAAGGATTGCCCTGACGAGGTGGTCATCGCGGTGCCGGCGGATTCTCCGGCTCAGTCGGTCGAGGATCTGCAGCCCGGGCTGCGTCTGGCCGTCACCCGCGATCCGGATGTCAACCTGATCGGCATGATCCTGCTCGAGTCGGCCGATCTGAAGCGCGACAATGTCGAAACGACGCCGGTGTCCACCTACGTCGTGCTGGCGCGCAACCTGCTTCAGGGCAAGGCCGACTGCGGCTTCTTCCTGAAGGAAGCCTTCGACGACCTGAGCGCGCCGATCCGTCGCCAGCTGCGTCCGCTGATGACCAGCCAGATCAGTCTGGTGCGGCATGTGCTGCTGGTCGGACCGCGGGCTGCGCACCTGCGCGAGCCGCTGCAGCAGCTGCTTCTGAGCATGGATGACCCGGCTTCCGACGGGCGTCGAACGCTCGAGGCGCTGGGTCTGAGCGGCTGGGAAAAGCAGGACCAGGAGGACACCGAGTTCATGATCGATCTGATGGACACCTTGATGGTGTGAAATACCTCATGCTGCCTCCTCTGAAGCGACGACTGCTCCATTTCGCGCTGGCTTGCGCGCCGCTGGCGATGATGTCGCCAGTCTCGGCCCAGCCCGCGGTGGATCCGAGCGTCGGCGACACCGCACGGCCTTTCCGCGCCACGGTGGCCCAGGACACCCTGTGGGACATCGCGGGCAAGGTGGCCGGGCAGGCCGGCGTGAGTCGTCAGCAGGTCATGGTGGCCATTCTGCGCCGCAATCCGGAGGCCTTCGTCAAGGGCAACATCCACCGGCTGCGCCTGGGCGCGTCGCTGATGCTGCCCTCCGTGACGGACTTGCGGGCCGAGGACCGCACGGCGGCGGCGGCCCTGCTGGAGGCACATTTCAAGGCGATGAAGGCGGGCGAGGCGATGGCGCCGCTGCCGGCC
>JAUPTP010000292.1 GCA_030918015.1 Pseudomonadota bacterium | reverse complement strand
TGTTGCGGTAGTTCAGCCGCAGCACGCTGGTGCGGCCGCGCGCCTGGATGCCGACACGGGCGAAGCTGAAGCGCCGGCGCTGGCGCTGGTAGATCGACTGCGCGTCGTCGTAGAGCACCAGCAGCCGGCGCGCGGCCGGATCGGCCATCGCCGCGGCCAGGCGCAGCCAGCCGTCCTCGAAGTCGTGGGCCTCGTCGATCAGCACCGCGTGGTGGACGCCCAGCGGCACCCGGCCGGCATCGGCCGCGGCGATCACCGCCTGCGCCAGCCGCGCCGGCGCGTCCGCGTCGTCCTGGCCCTCGGGCGCGGCGGGCACCGCGATGCGGTGGCGTCGCGCCAGCTCGGCGCACCAGCCGTGGAAGGTGCGCACCTGCAGCCGCGTGCGCAGGGGCTCGTCGGGGGCGATCAGCGCCTCGATGCGGTCGGCCAGCGCGCGGTTGTAGCAGAGCACCAGCACCGGGCGCGCCGGCTCGGCCTCCTGCGCCAGCCGCCGCGCGCGGTGCACCAGGATCATCGTCTTGCCCGAGCCGGCCACGCCGTGGATGACCCGGTGGCCGTCGCCCAGCGTGCGCGCGACCTGCTCCTGCTGCAGGTCCATCACCTGCAGCAGGTCGGGCACCGCGTCGGGTGGCTCGGCCGGGGCGGCGTTCTCCGGGTCCGGCGGCAGGGTCGGCGGCGCGCCCAGACGCAGCTCGGGGAACAGGTGCCAGCGGATGCGGTCGCCCTGCGCCGGCGTCAGCCGCTGCGCCAGGTCGACGGTGAACAGGCGCGAGAGTCGCTGCACGAAGGCGTCCGGGTCGACGCTGTCGTCCAGATCGTCTCGCAGCAGCGTGCGCACGGGCGGGAAGACCGCGTCGAAGCCGGGCAGGGCGGCGACCTCGGCGCGGCGCAGGTTCGACATCACCGCGCCCCAGCCATAGCGGAAGGCCAGCCGGCCGCGGTGCGGGCCGTCGTCGTGCACCAGCGCCGGGTCGCGCTGCAGCGCATCGGCCAGCGCCATGGCGTGGTCGCGCGCCTGGCGCAAGGGGTGCGCCGTCCGCACCGGGCCGCTGGCGGTGGCCAGCTCGACCT
Source organism: Pseudomonadota bacterium (assembly GCA_030918015.1). Classification (GTDB taxonomy): domain Bacteria; phylum Pseudomonadota; class Gammaproteobacteria; order Burkholderiales; family Burkholderiaceae_C; genus Sphaerotilus. The sequence continues at coordinate 3,292 of JAUPTP010000292.1, read as the reverse complement.
GGTCGGGCGTGGCCTGGCGGATCGTCGCGAGCTTCCAGTCCTTGACCTCGAGCAGCAGCAGCCCCAGGCCGGGGCCGAGCACGATGAAGTCGGGCTGGCGCGCGGTCGCGCCCACCGGCAGGTCGTGCCAGACCAGGTGGCGGTCGTCGAGGCACTGGCGCAGCTGGTCGAGCACGCGGCGCTCGCCGGCGTTGCAGCGGGATTCGATCTGGTGCAAGCCCTGGGGAAACTGGGCCATCGTGACGGTGTCGGTTCAGGGGAGACGGGGGCGCGATCCTTGCATGAGATCGGTGCCTGTGTCGCGTTTCCTGAATCCTGCACCGACAGCGCGCCGCAAGTTTCATCTCCGGGTTCACATCCGGAAAGACCAGCAGTCCGCCGGGACCGCGATTACGCGAAGATGGATCACCGATCCTCTGATCGCTGATCGTCGCCAAGGAGTCGTCATGAGCACCGTTGCCCAGATCCTCAAGTCCAAGCCCGCCAACCAGCCGGTGCGCACCTTGCCGCCGGACGCCACCGTGCGCCAGGCCATCGAGCTGATGGCCGAGCAGCGCATCGGCGCGCTGCTGGTGGCCGAGGGCGAGCGCATCGTCGGCATCTTCACCGAGCGCGACTATGCCCGCAAGATCGAGGTGCGCGGCCGCGCCTCGGCCACCACCCGGCTGGCCGAGGTGATGACGCCCGACGTGCTGCACGTGACGTCGGCCACCACGACGCAGGAGTGCATGGCGCTGATGACCGACAAGCGCCTGCGCCACCTGCCGGTGCTCGAGGGCGGCCAGGTCGTCGGCATGGTCTCGATCGGCGACCTGGTCAAGGAGATCATCTCCGAGCAGCAGTTCATGATCGCCCAGCTCGAGAGCTACATCCACAGCTGAGCGGCGGGGTGCGCCTCAGCCGGGCGCGTGGCGCGCGAACCAGTCCGCCAGGAAGTCGAGCGCCACCCGCAGCCGCGCCGACTCGTCGGCTCGGCCCGCATGCACCGCCCAGATGCTGGCGTTCTGGCGCCAGTCGGGCAGCAGCTGCACCAGCCGGCCCTCGGCCAGCGGTGCGGCCACGTCCCACCACGAGCGCAGCACGATGCCGTGGCCCTGCAGCGCCCAGTCGACCGCGATCTCGCCGTGGTTGGTCGACAGCGGGCCGGTGACGCGCACCGTCTCGTCGCGGTCGGCGTGCTGCGCGTGCTGCAGGCGCCAGACGCCGAAGGGATGGTCGCGCTCGCGCACCACCAGGCAGTCGTGGCCGGCCAGCTCGGCCGGGCTGCGCGGGGGCTCGCGCCGCGCGAGGTAGTCGGGCGCGGCGCACAGCACCCGGTGATTGGCCGCCAGCCGCCGCGCCACCCACTGCGGCGCGATCTCGTCGCCGACGCGGATGTCGAGGTCGTAGCCCTCGGCGGCGATGTCGACCAGCCGGTCGAGCACCTCGAAGCGCACCGTCAGCCGCGGACAGGCCCGCGCCAGCGCCGCCAGCGCCGGCGCCACATGGCGCCGCCCGAAACCGAAGCTGCTGCACACCCTGAGCGCCCCGCGCGGCTCGGCGCGCACCGCCGAGACCTGGCCGATCAGATCGTCCATCGCGTCGAGCAGCGGCTGCGCGCGCAGGCAGAGCTGCTCGCCCTGTGCCGTCAGGCCGATGCGCCGGGTGGTGCGGTGCAGCAGCGTCGCGCCCAGCTGCGCCTCCAGCAGCCGCACCCGCTTGCTCACGCCCGCGGTCGACAGCCCCAGCTCGGCTGCCGCCGCCGAGAAGCCGCCGCGGCGCACCACGGTCAGGAACAGGCGCAGATCGTCGGGATGGGGCGTGGCGGGGGAGGTCGTCATCAACCGGATTGTCAACGCATCGTGCACGATGGATGAACCGTTCGGGGCATTGGAAACCGGTCGTGCGGGCCTAGCATCGCGGCATTCCTTCTTCTGCCTGTTGTCTTGCCCTTCCTGGAGCCCCCGATGTCCCCGACCCTGCCGTCCACCGCGCCCACCGCGCCCACCGCGTCTTCCCGCCCGTTCCGCGTCGCCGTCATCGCCGGCGACGGCATCGGCAAGGAGGTGATGCCCGAGGGCCTGCGCGTGCTGCGTGCCGCTGCCGAGCGCTTCGGCCTGGCGATCGAGACGACCGAATTCCCGTGGGCGAGCTGCGACTGGTTTGTCGAGCATGGCGAGATGATGCCGGCCGACTGGAAGGCGCAGCTCGAAGGCATGGACGCGATCCTGTTCGGCGCGGTCGGCTGGCCGGCGACGGTGCCCGACCACGTCTCGCTGTGGGGCTCGCTGCTGAAGTTCCGCCGCGAGTTCGACCAGTACATCAACCTGCGCCCGGCGCGGCTGTTCGAGGGCGTGCCCTGCCCGCTGGCCGGCAGGAAGCCCGGCGACATCGACATGCTGATCGTGCGCGAGAACACCGAGGGCGAGTACACCAACCTCGGCGGCACGATGTTCGCCGGCACCGAGCGCGAGATCATCATCCAGGAATCGGTCTTCAGCCGCTTCGGCGCCGACCGGGTGCTGCAATACGCCTTCGAGCTGGCCGCCAGCCGCCCGCGCCGGCACCTGACGGTGGCGACCAAGAGCAACGGCATTGCCCTCTCGATGCCCTGGTGGGACGGGCGTGCCGACGCGATGCACGCCGGCTACCCGCAGGTGGCGGTCGACAAGCAGCACATCGACATCCTGACCGCACGCTTCGTGCTGCAGCCGCAGCGCTTCGACGTGGTGGTGGCGACCAACCTGTTCGGCGACATCCTCAGCGACCTGGGCCCGGCCTGCACCGGCACGATCGGCATCGCGCCCTCGGCCAACCTGAACCCGGAGCGGCGCTTCCCCAGCCTGTTCGAGCCGGTGCACGGCTCGGCGCCGGACATCTACGGCCAGGGTCTCGCCAACCCGATCGCGATGATCTGGTCGGCGGCGATGCTGCTGGACTTCCTGACGGCGGGCACCGGCGCGGGCCGCGCCGCGCACGACGCCATCGTCGAGGCGATCGAGGCGGTGCTGCGCGAGGGCCCGCGCACGCCCGACCTGGGCGGCCAGGCCGACACGACGGCGGTGGGCGCGGCGATCGCGGCGCGGCTGATCGCGGGCTGAGCGCGGGATGAGCGGCTGCGGCCTGGGGTCTCCCGCCGATGGCTGAACCTGGGGGCTGAACTGTCGGGAAGAATCGGGATCCATTCCCCGATTCGTTTCCATTCACCGACAACCGAGGGAGTTCCGCCGTCCATGCCCCATGACGTCAGCCTGATCGCCACCATCGCCGCCGCCTTCGGACTGGCCCTGATCCTCGGCCTGCTGGCGATGAA
>JAUPTP010000291.1 GCA_030918015.1 Pseudomonadota bacterium | reverse complement strand
GCTGGGCCTGTCGCTGGGCATCCTGATGTCGATCGCCCGCTCGCGCCGGCTGATGCAGAGCTGAGCGGCGCTCAGGCGGCCGGAGCCTCGGCGGCCGGCAGCGCGGCCTCGGGAGGCTCCGGCGCCGGCGCCTGGCGCAGGCGGATCGTGAAGCGCGCCCCCGGCCCCTCGCCGGGCGGCATGCGCGCAGGAGGCCGCGCATCCTCCAGCTCGACCACGCTGCCGTGCTGCTGCGCGATCTCCGCCACGATCGCCAGCCCCAGGCCCGAGCCGTCGACCGTGGTGCCCAGCGCGCGGTAGAAGGGCTGGAAGACCAGCTCGCGCTCGGTCGCCGGGATGCCGGGGCCGGAGTCCTCCACCTGCAGCACCACGGCCTGCGCGGACGGCTCCGGCCGCACGCGCACCGTCACCGTGCCGCCACGCGGGGTGTAGTGCAGCGCGTTGTCGACCAGGTTGGAGATCAGCTCGCGCAGCAGCAGCGCATGCCCCAGCACCTCGACCTGACCGGGCTGCGGCAGGGCCTCGGGCGGCTGGGTTTCGGCCCCCTCGTAGCCCAGGTCGATGCCCGCGTCGAGCGAGCGCGGCACGAAATCGCGCACCACGTCGGTGGCCAGAGCCTCCAGATCGATGCGGTCGCGGGCCTCGACGCCCGCGCGCGCGTCGGCCCGCGCCATCGACAGCAGCTGGTTGACCATGTGCGCCGCCCGCTGCGAGGCCCGCGCCATCTGCTGCAGCGAAGCGCGCAGCAGCTGCGGATCGCCATGGCCGGCGTCGATCTCGCGCGCGGCCAGCTCGGCCTGCATGCGCAGGCCCGCCAGCGGCGTCTTGAGCTGGTGCGCCGCATCCGCCAGGAAGCGCTTCTGCGTCGCCAGCGAGGACTGCTGACGCTCGAGCAGGTCGTTGATCGACTGCACCAGCGGCGAGACCTCCTCGGGCACCTCGTGCACGTCGATCGGCGAGAGGTCGTCGCTGGCGCGCTCGCGGATGCGCTGCTGCAGGGCGTTGAGCGGCGCCAGGCCCCGCACCAGCGCCATCCACACCAGCAGCACCGCCACCGGCAGGATCACGAACTGCGGCAGGATCACGCCCTTGATGATCTCGGTGGCCAGGCGCGAGCGCTTGGCCTGGGTCTCGGCCACCTGCACCAGCACCGGCCGGCCCGAGGCCTGCGGCCCGTCGAGCACCCACTGGTAGGCCACCCGCACGCTGTCGCCGTGGATCTCCTCGTCGCGCACGCGCACCTCGCCGGGCGTGCGGGCATCGGCCTCCGGGGGCGCGGGCAGGTCGCGGTCGCCGCTGACCAGCTCGCCGCGGGGCCCCACGACCTGATAGTAGACGCTGTCGACCTCGTCGGCGCGCAGCATCCGGGCCGTCTCGCGCGACAGGTCGAACAGGATGTCGTCGCCGCGCAGCTCGACGCGCTGGCCCAGCGAGCGCACCGACTCGATCAGCGCCCGGTCATAGGGCAGGCTGGCGATGCCCTGCGCGGCCAGCCAGGTCAGCGCCAGGCTCATCGGCCACAGCAGCAGCAGCGGCGCGAGCATCCAGTCGAGGATCTCGCCGAACAGCGAGCGCTGCTCGTGCCGGCGCGGCGTCGCCTCAGGCCGCGATCTTCTCAAGGCAGTAGCCCAGACCGCGCACGGTGGCGATGCGGATCGGGCCCTGCTCGATCTTCTTGCGCAGCCGGTGGATGTAGACCTCGATGGCGTTGTTGCTGACCTCCTCGCCCCACTCGCACAGCCGCTCGACCAGCTGGTCCTTGCTCACCAGGCGGCCGGCGCGCTGCAGCAGCACCTCCAGCAGGCTGAGCTCGCGCGCGGACAGGTCCACCATCTGCTCGTTGATGTAGGCGACGCGACCGGTGGCGTCGAAGGTCAGCGGCCCGTGCTTGATCAGGCTGCTGGCCGAGCCCAGGCCGCGGCGCGTCAGCGCACGCACCCGCGCCTCGAGCTCCTGCAGCGAGAAGGGCTTGGCCATGTAGTCGTCCGCGCCCAGGTCCAGGCCCTTGACGCGCTGCTCGATCGAGTCGGCCGCGGTCAGGATCAGCACCGGCACCGCCGAGCCGCGCGCGCGCAGCTTCTTCAGCACCTCCAGGCCGTGCATCTTGGGCAGACCCAGATCGAGGATCAGCAGATCGAACTCGTGGGCGGCCAGCGCGGCGTCGGCTTCCGATCCGCTGGCCACATGGTCGACGGCATAGCCGGCGCTGCGCAGGCTGCGCAGCAGTCCGTCGGCCAGGACCTGGTCATCTTCGGCGATCAGAATGCGCATGGGAAAGTCTCCTCTGGATCCCAGCGGATCCGGCTCCGCCCCTTGGCATCGAAGGGGCTTGTTGCCCCGATTGTAGAAAAGCGCTGCACCGTACCGCATCGGGACAGATGCCATGATGCGCGCACGCCGCAGCGTCCCGTCGCGCGACAGCCGCCCGAGGGGGATCCCTCCCGGTCCGCCGCCCCGCAAACCACTGTACAAATAAACAGCTTCTGAGATAATGGCCGCCTCACCCAGGAGAACCTCGATGGATGCTTCCAAGTCCGCCCCCGCCACGCTCAACAGCGAGAAGGCCAAGGCCCTGCAGGCCGCGCTGGCCCAGATCGACAAGCAGTTCGGCAAGGGCTCGATCATGCGCCTGGGCGAGGGCGAGGTCATCGAGGACATCCAGGTCGTCTCGACCGGCTCGCTGGGCCTGGACATCGCGCTGGGCGTGGGCGGCCTGCCCCGCGGCCGGGTCATCGAGATCTACGGCCCGGAGTCCTCCGGCAAGACGACGCTGACGCTGCAGGTCATCGCCGAGATGCAGAAGCTCGCCGGCGTGTGCGCCTTCATCGACGCCGAGCACGCGCTCGACGCCCAGTACGCGCAGAAGCTCGGCGTGAACCTGCAGGAGCTGCTGATCAGCCAGCCCGACACCGGCGAGCAGGCCCTGGAGATCGTCGACGCGCTGGTGCGCTCCGGCGCGGTCGACCTGATCGTGATCGACTCGGTCGCCGCACTGACCCCGAAGGCCGAGCTCGAGGGCGAGATGGGCGACGCCCTGCCCGGCCTGCAGGCCCGCCTGATGAGTCAGGCACTGCGCAAGCTGACCGCCACGATCAAGAAGACCAACTGCACGGTCATCTTCATCAACCAGATCCGCATGAAGATCGGCGTGATGTTCGGCAGCCCCGAGACCACCACCGGCGGCAACGCGCTGAAGTTCTATGCCTCGGTGCGTCTGGACATCCGTCGCGTGGGCAGCATCAAGAAGGGCGAGGAAGTCATCGGCAACGAGACCCGCGTCAAGGTCGTCAAGAACAAGGTGAGCCCGCCGTTCAAGACCGCCGACTTCGACATCCTCTACGGCGAAGGCATCAGCCGCGAGGGCGAGATCCTCGACCTGGGCGTCACCGCCAAGATCGTCGACAAGTCGGGCGCCTGGTACGCCTACAAGGGCGAGAAGATCGGCCAGGGCAAGGACAACAGCCGCGAGTTCCTGCGCGAGAACCCCGATCTGGCCTACGAGATCGAGAACCGCATCCGCGAGTCGCTCGGCATCAGCCTGCTGCCGCCGCTGGCGGGCACCGAGGGCGCCTGAGCCAGCAGCAGGCCCCCGTGCCGGCCCCCAGCCTCAGTTTGAAAGGACGCGCGCTGCGCTTCCTGAGCCTGCGCGAGCACTCGCGCAGCGAACTTGCGCGCAAGCTGGCACCGCATGCCGAGAGCGCCGAGCAGGTCGGTGTCCTGCTGGACGAACTGACCGCGCTGGGCTTCGTCAGCGAGCAGCGCTTCGTCGAATCGCTGCTGCACCGGCGCGCTGCCCGCCACGGCAGCAGCCGCATCCGCCAGGAGCTGAATGCCAGCGGCATCGATCCGGCCGATCACCAGGAAGCGCTCGACGCCCTCAAGGACAGCGAGCTGAGTCGGGCACGCGCGGTCTGGTCACGCCGCTACGCCAACGCACCGTCCGACCTGAACGAGCGTGCGCGCCAGACGCGCTTTCTGCTCGCGCGCGGCTTCTCGTCCGCCATCGTCCGCCAGGTGCTGCAGGCCGCGGCACAGGCCGAGATCGACGACTCTGACGGGCAGGATCCGCCGGGCTGACTCTGGTCATACGACGTCCCAACACTGTGGGAAGCACGCATCCTGTTGATGCGGCGCAACATGCTACAGTTCGCGCGCCTCGGCAAAGCCGCCGACCAGGGCGCCGCCGCAGCGCGCCAGGACGCATTCATTCCTGAATCCCTTCAGAACAGAGCTCAAGCGATGAAGATCCACGAATACCAAGGCAAGGAAATCCTGCGCCAGTTCGACGTGCCGGTGCCGCGCGGCTACCCGGCGTTCACGGTCCAGGAGGCGGTGGAAGCCGCCGAGAAGCTGGGCGGCCCGGT
>JAUPTP010000290.1 GCA_030918015.1 Pseudomonadota bacterium | reverse complement strand
GCGCGGCGGGTGTTCGACGCCTTCGCCCGCTACCAGGCGCTGGTGCCGCGGCTGGTGCTGCCGTCGATCTTCGGACTGCGCTGGCTGGTCTGGCCCTGGGACGCCTGGCGCTCTCGCCGCGCCGCGCACGAGATCCGCGGTCTGCTCGAGACGCTGATCCGGCCTCGATTCGAGGCCCGGCGGGCCGGCGGCGCGCATCCGCACACGGACATCCTGGCCGCCTTCCTCGATGCCCGCGACGCGCAAGGCATCGCCTTCGACTTCGACGAGCTGGTCGATCAGGTCGCCATGCTCTTCCTGGCCGGCCACGAGACCTCGGCCAGCGCGCTGACCTGGGCCAGCCATCTGCTGGCGCGCACCCCCGACATCCAGCAGCGCGTGCACGACGAGGTCCGCACCCGGCTGGGCGGACGCCCCCCCGCCTGCAGCGACATGAAGGATCTGACGCTGACCCGCAATGTCTTTCGCGAGACGCTGCGGCTGTTTCCGCCGGTGGGCTTCATGGCACGGCAAGCGCGCCGGGGCTGCCCGATGCGCGGCAAGCAGGTCGAGGCCGGCGCCACGGTGGTGGTGTCGCCCTGGCTGATCCACCGCCAGCGCGACGGCTGGTCGAACCCGGACGCCTTCGACCCCGACCGCCACGCCCGCGACGACGACGCGCCCCGCGCCGGCTACCTGCCCTTCGGCATGGGCCCCCGGGTCTGCCTCGGCGCGGCCTTCGCACTCCAGGAGGCGACGCTGATCCTGGCGCAGCTCGTGCGGCACTGGCGCCTCGAGCCTGCCGAGGCGCCCGAGCCGCGGCCGGTGGGTCGGCTGACGATCCGCTCCGCCCAGGGCGTGCGCCTGCGGCTGCACCGGCGCCCGCCCACTCGCGGAGGCGATGCATGAAGGAGCGTGCCGCCGGCATGCTGCTCATGTGCGCGATCGTGCCGCTGGCGGTCGTGGGCTACCTGATGCTGGTCTGGATCGGCCTGTTCGGACCCAACCGCCGCGGTCGGGCCGGCGTGCGTGCGCTGGACCACTTCGTCAATGCAACGGTCTTCAACGGCTACGCCTGGGAGTCGGTGTCTTCGCACGCCTGGCGGGTGCGCGAGCACAAGCGCTGGGCGCGCCTGGTCATCCGGCTGACGGATCTGATCCAGAAGGATCACTGCCGCCGCGCCAACAAGCGCGAGCAGCCCCTGGTCGATCTGGCCTTGCGGGCCGGCCTGGAGCGGCAGACCGTGCAATGAAATCCGCACGATGCGCGCAAGACAAAAAGAAAAGGGACTGCCTTAAAAGGCAGTCCCTTGAGATTGGTGCGGCTGGCAGGATTCGAACCCACGACCCCTTGGTTCGTAGCCAAGTACTCTATCCAACTGAGCTACAGCCGCATTGATCTTTCGATCATCTCGGCGAATTCGTTTTATGGCGCGGCTGGCAGGATTCGAACCCACGACCCCTTGGTTCGTAGCCAAGTACTCTATCCAACTGAGCTACAGCCGCCAAGCGAATTTCGCTGAGAAAGCAATTATGGCATGGTCCCAAAAGAAGATGCAAGCACTTTGTCTAAATTTCTTTGAGACCCTCAGAGACTGAGCGCCGCCTCGCGATAGCAGCGCTGTGCCAGGGCCTCGTCGCCTTCGCTCTCCGCGATCTCGGCCAGGGCGCGCCAGGCCTTCAGTCTCAGCACAGGCGCCGCCTCCGGCGAGACCGCGGCGCCCTCGAGCAGGCGGTGCGCCCGGCCCCAGAGCTGCCGCTCGGCCATGGCTCGCCCGACGACATACGCCAGATGCGCATCGCGCGGGAAGGCCTCGACGCTGGACTCGAGCAGCGGCAGCCAGTCCGCAGGCAGCCCCGGCAGCACATCGACGAAGGCGTCGAGCACATCGACGCGATCGCGCTCCTCCAGCTCGGCCAGCCGCTCCCAGTGCGGGCGCAGCCAGCTGCGGGCGTCGGACGGAGCCTCGACCGCCGCGGCACGTCGCGCGGCACGCGCCGCGACATAGGGATCGCGCCGATCGGCCACATCGAGCTGCGTCCAGAGGCGGCGCAGCTGGTCGGCATCGCGCGCCGTGTCGAGCACCTCGACCGCCAGCGAGCGCAGCAGGCCCTGCGCGGCCGCCGGCGTGAAGCCCTGGTGCTTGGCCAGCAGGCGCGCGGTCTTCAGCGCCTCCAGCGGCTGCCGGGCCAGGCGCGTGGCCTGGAGCTTGAGCCGCAGCGCATGGGTGCGCCGCGCCACCCCCGCCGGCAGCTGCGCGAGCTGGTCCAGCGCGCGATCGGCATCGCGGTCGTCGACCGCCCACTCGGCGGCCAGCATCCGCGCACCCTCGCCGATCGCGGTGCCCGAGGGCATGTCCGACAGCAGGGCCTGGGCCCGCGAGAGCTGCTCGTCACGCCGACCCTGATCCTGCAGCCGGTGCAGCGCACTGGCCGACAGCAGATGCGCCAGCACCGGCAGGTCCGGATCGAGCTTCAGGTCCGGCGCCTGCAGCCGCACCTCCAGCGCCTGCTGGGCGGCCTTGTGCGCCCGCCCGTAGCGGCCGGCGAACAGCTGGGCGACCGCCTCGCGCAGCGCGCGCTGCACCGCCGCCTCGCGCTGCTGGGTGCGCCACTGGCGCGCGCGCTGGGGCAGATCGATCAGCCCGGACACGGCTCCCGCCAGCAGGTGCCCGACAAAGCCGGTGCCCAGCAGCAGCAGCACGAAGACGTTGATCGACAGGTCGATCCGCCACGGTGCCCAGTAGATCGACACCAGCCCCTCGTTGGCGCCGAACGTGCTTGCCGCCAGCACCGCGATGGCGAACATCATCAGCAGCCAGACCACCTGACGCATCGTCGCTCTCCTCAGCGTCCGGCCAGCGCAGCCGCCGTGGCCGCCAGCGTGTCATCCGGGCGCGGAATGCCCACCAGGCGGCTCTGCGAGGACACCTGGCGCAGCATGTCGGCCGCGATCTGCGTGCGGCGCGCCGTCATGTCGAAGTAGGTCACCAGCATGCGCTGGCAGGCCTGCAGATCGGCCACTGCCGCCTCGGGCTGCCGAGACAGCAGCGACAGCCGCGCGTTGAGCAGCCGCAGCTTGAGGTTCTCGCGCAGGAAGAAGCCCTGGTCGGGCGACAGCAGCATCGCCTCGGGGTGATCGATGCGGCTCACCCGCAGCAGGCTCGTCATCTCCGACCAGACCAGCTCGAGCGGGCGGCGCCAGTCCTGCAGCCACTGCGGCTCGGCCGCGGAGGCCGGCGCCACGGGCCCGGAGGCCCGGGAGGGCGCCGGCACCGCGCGGGCGGTGGCGCGTCCGGCCGAGGCCTGGGAGATCAGCGGCAGCTCGTCGGCCAGACGCACCGTCTCGTCGAGCTTGATCAGCAGCGAGCCGATGTCCGGGACCGCCACCGAGCGCACCCGGTCCATGTCGCGGGCGATGGCGCGTCGCAGCGGCTCCAGGCGAGGCTGGCTGATGCGCGCCAGCCGCTCGTCGGCGCTGCGCAGCGCCGCCATCAGCGGCTCGGCGCTGCCGGTGAGCGTGGCCTGCTGGATCGCCACGCGCACGGCCGAATCGATGTCGTTGACCGCGTTCTCGTCTCGCGAGCGCGACAGCGACTGCAGCAGGTCGTCGATCTGGCCGCGCTGCAGCGCCACCTCGGCGACCCGCGCCTCCATCAGGGCGACCTTGGCCGCGGCATCGCGCGCGATGTCCTCGGACTGCTTGGCCAGCACCCGCGCCTCGGCGGACTGCTCGCCGCTGTCTTGCTGGCGCTTGACCAGCTCCATCTCGAGGGAATGCACGCGCTGCTGGGTCTGCCAGCTGGTCCAGGCGCCACCGGCGGCCAGCAGCGCCAGCATCAGGCCGATCGGCATCACCCAGCCGGGCAGCGCCGGCGCGGGTGCGGCGGCATGCACCACCAACGGCGGGGCGGCCATCGGTGCCGGCGCGGCCGCAGGCGCCGGTGCGGCCGCGCTCGCGCCCGCCTCGGTCGGGAGGTCGGCACCGGGCGGTGGAACCGGACTGCTGGAGGAAGAGGAGTGGTCGTTCACGGGCAATTCGGGTCCGGGAGGAGGGAGCTCCCTCCCGGAAGATTGTATCGAGCAGGCAGGCGGCGCGTGCAGCGCGTCACGCCAGCCGCTCCAGGGCCTGGAACACCGCGTCCGGATCGGGCCGGACCGGCTCGACCCGGAGGAAGCCGCTCTGGCGGGCGGTCTCGGCGATGCGCGGATGGGTGGCCAGCACCGGCGCCTGGCGCAGCGCCGCCAGGAGCGAGGCCTGCGCAGGCGCGCGCAGCAGGTGCGCGATGCACTGCGAGCTGCTGAACAGCCAGGCGTGTGCCGCAGGATCACGGCCCGCCGCAGCCAGCGCGGCGCACTCCGCCGCGGTCCAGACGGGCTCGGCGCGGGCGT
>JAUPTP010000289.1 GCA_030918015.1 Pseudomonadota bacterium | reverse complement strand
ACGGCGCGGCGACCTCGCGCGCGGCGCTGTCGGCCGGCCTGCCGCTGCAGGGCGGCCGGCTCACGCTGTCGCTGGCCGAGCGGGCCGCGCAGCGCGCGGGCATGTCGGCCAAGCTGCAGCGCCTGAGCCTGGAGCAGATCGAGCCGGCCACGCTGCCCGCCATCCTGGTGCTGCGCGGCAACGGCGCGTGCGTGCTGCTGGGCTGGACCGAGAGCGGCGACGCGCGCGTGCTGCTGCCCGAGACCGGCCAGGGCGCGGTGGTGATGCCCCGCCAGGACCTGGCGCGGCGCCACGGCGGCGTGGTGCTGTTCGTGCGGCCGCACTTCCGCTTCGACGAGCGCACGCCCGAGGTGCGCCGCACCCGTGCCGGCCACTGGTTCTGGCGCGCGATCGCCAGCCAGCGCGGCGTCTACCGCGACGTGCTGTGGGCGGCGCTGCTGATCAACCTGTTCGCGCTGGCCTTCCCCATCTTCACGATGAACGTCTACGACCGGGTGGTGCCCAACCACGCGATCGAGACGCTGTGGGTGATGGCGATCGGGCTGGTGCTGGTGCTGGTGGCCGATCTGGCGATGCGCTCGCTGCGCAGCCATTTCGTCGACGAGGCCAGCGCGCGCATCGACGTGCAGCTCTCGTCCTCGCTGATGGAGCGGGTGCTGGGCATGCGGCTGGAGCACCGGCCGCAGTCGGTGGGCTCCTTCGCGGCCAACCTGCGCGGCTTCGAGACGGTGCGCGACTTCATCGCCTCCTCGACCGTCACCGCGATGATCGACCTGCCCTTCGCGCTGCTGTTCCTGGCGGTGATGGCCTGGATCTCGCCGTGGATGGTGCTGCCGGTGATGCTGGCCTTCGTGCTGATCCTGGTGATCGGCTTCATCCTGCAGCACCGGCTGCACGAGCTGTCGGAGTCGACCTACCAGGCCAGCGCCCAGCGCAACGCCACGCTGGTGGAGGCGCTGACCGGCATCGAGACGATCAAGACCCAGGCCGCCGAGGGCGTGATCCAGGCCCGCTGGGAGCGGGTCAACCTCTTCCTGGCGCGCACCAACGTGCGCATGCGCGCGCTCTCCAGCCACGCCAGCTACGGCACGCAGTGGCTGAGCCAGATCGTCTCGCTCAGCGTGATCCTGATCGGCGTGCACCTGATCTCGCAGCGCGAGCTGACGATGGGCGCGCTGATCGCCTGCACCACGCTGGCCAGCCGCGCGCTGGCGCCGGCCGGCCAGATCGTCGGCCTGCTGATGCAGTACCAGGGCGCGCGCACCGCGCTGGAGTCGCTCGACCGCATCATGGCCCAGCCGGTCGAGCGCGAGCCGGGGGCGGCCTTCCTGCACCGGCGCGAGATCCGCGGCGACATCGAGCTGCGGGACGTGCGCTTCGCCTACCCCGGCCATGACGATCCGGTGCTCTCCGGCATCAGCCTGAAGATCGCCCGGGGCGAGCGCGTGGCGCTGATCGGGCGGGTCGGCTCGGGCAAGACCACGATCCAGAAGCTGATGCTCGGGCTGTACCAGCCCACCAGCGGCGCGGTGCTGCTCGACGGCATCGACCTGCGCCAGCTCGACCCGGCCGACGTGCGCCGCAACCTGGGCTATGTCTCGCAGGACGTGACGCTGTTCTACGGCTCGCTGCGCGAGAACATCACGATGGGCCTGCCCTCTGCCGACGAGAACGCGGTGCTGGCCGCGGCCGAGACCGCCTGCCTGCTCGACTTCGTCAACCGCCATCCCAAGGGCTTCGACATGCAGGTGGGCGAGCGCGGCGAGCTGCTCTCGGGCGGCCAGCGCCAGAGCGTCGGCCTGGCACGCGCGGTGCTGCACAACGCGCCGGTGCTGCTGCTCGACGAGCCCACCAGCGCGATGGACTTCTCCACCGAAGCCCAGGTGACCCGGCGGGTGACGCAGTTCACCCAGGGCCGCACCGTCGTGCTGGTGACCCACCGCACCTCGATGCTGGCGCTGGTCGACCGCGTGATCGTCGTCGACCAGGGCCGCATCGTGGCCGACGGTCCGCGCGACCGCATCCTCGAGGCCCTGCAGGCCGGCCGCATCGCGCGCGCGGCGTGAACGTCAGGCGGACCCCCATGAACGAGACTCTGATGAGAAGCGGTCGCGGCCTGATCGCCGCGCTGGAGAAGGCACGCCAGGCGCTCGAGCCCGTGACGCAGCGGCTGTTCGGCCGCACGGCCGAGGACGAGGGCGGCCTGCCCGCCGGCCTGGCCGACTTCGAGCGCGAGGCCGACGAGCTGATGTCGCGCGAGCGCACCGCCCGCGCGCAGCGCATCGTGCGCGCGGCCGTCGTCGTGGTGTGCAGCCTGGTGATCTGGGCGGCCTTCGCCGAGATCGACGAGGTGACCAAGGGCGACGGCCGGGTCATCCCGTCGCGCCAGCTGCAGGTCGTGCAGTCGCTCGACGGCGGCGTGGTCTCCGAGATCCTGGTCAAGGAAGGCCAGCAGGTCGAGGCCGGCCAGCTGCTGCTGAAGATCGACGAGACCCGCGCGACCTCGGGCGTCAACGAGAGCGCCGCCCAGGCCTTCGCGCTGCAGGTCAAGCAGGTGCGGCTGAAGGCGCTGGCCGAGGGCATCGCCTTCCGGCCGCCCTCCGGGCACGGCACGCCCGACGAGAAGCGCATCATCGAGGAGGAGCGCAACCTCTACCAGGCCAAGGTCTACGAGCTGGAGTCGATGCTCTCGGTGGTGCAGCAGCAGGCCGTGCAGCGTCAGCAGGAGGTCTCCGAGGCGCAGGCCCGGCGGTCCTCGGCGCAGCGCTCGGTCGACATCTCCACCCAGGAGCTCAAGCGCACCCGGCCGCTGCTGCACTCGGGTGCGGTCTCCGAGGTCGAGATCCTGCGCCTGGAGCGCGACATCAGCCGCTACCGGGGCGACGCCGAGCAGGCCGCCGCGCAGATCGGCCGCGCGCAGGCCGCCATCGGCGAGGCCCGGCGCAAGGCGCAGGAGACCGAGCTGACCTTCCGCAACGAGGCCCGGCGCGAGCTCTCCGAGGTGCTGGGCAAGCTCAACGCGCTCAACCAGGGCGCGGTCGCGCTGGCCGACAAGGTCGACAAGGCGCAGGTCAAGTCGCCGGTGCGCGGGCGGGTGCAGCGGCTGCTGGCCAACACCATCGGCGGCGTGGTGCAGCCGGGCAAGGACATCGTGGAGATCGTGCCGCTGGACGACGCGCTGGTGCTCGAGGCCAAGGTGCTGCCCAAGGACATCGCCTTCATCACCCCGAACCAGCCCGCCACCGTCAAGTTCACCGCCTACGACTTCTCGATCTACGGCGGCCTGGACGCCAAGGTCGAGAACATCAGCCCCGACACCCAGGTCGACGAGAAGGGCAACGCCTTCTACGTGGTGCGGGTGCGCACCGGCCAGCCCAACTTCGGCGACGACAAGCCGATCATTCCCGGCATGACCGCCGAGGTCGACATCCTGACCGGCAAGAAGACGGTGCTGTCCTACCTGCTCAAGCCGGTGCTCAAGGCCAAGGCCTACGCGCTGCGCGAGCGCTGAAGACCGCCCCGGCGCCACGCCGGCCGCCTTCCAGCCTTTCCTTTCAGAAGGCCCCTCGAACGAGGGGCTTTTTCTTTTCTGCAACAGCAGATCCCCCCGCGTCACACGCCGCCGCTCGCGACCAATTGCGCAAATCGTTATCCTGTTCACGAACCGGGTTCGGGTGATGCTGGTCACGGATGCGGGAACTTTTCCCGCATTAGTGCACGCCGGAAATGAACTATTCTGGCGAGATCACCCCGACCCGTTCCTCAGATTTCCAGAAAGAGGCACCCATGGCCGCCAGCATCGCCCCCGTCACGCCCCCGAAGCCCGCGTTGCTGCCCGGTCTGGTCAGCCTGCTGCAGAGCCTGCAGGACCTGACGCTCGAGAAGGACTATGTGCCGGCGCGCCTGCCCGAGGGCAAGGTGGTCGGCATCTGGGGCGAGGCGATCATCCGGCTGCCCGACGGCGAGGTGCGCGAGCTGCGCATCGGCGACATGGTCCGCAAGGGCCACGTCATCATGACCTCGCAGAACGGCATCGTGCAGCTCGAGGTCGAGGGCACGCGCTACGCGCGGCTGCCCGTGCGCGAGATGGAGCCGCCCATCGCCGGCATCAGCGGCGGCGAGGACGGTGCCCTCAACGACGCTCAGCGCGTGATCCGTATCGTCGAGATCGTCGACCCGGCCAGCTACGACTTCACCTCCAGCAGCCTGGCCGGCCTGCCGCCGCTCGGCGGTCTCGACGTCCAGCCGCCCGCTCTGCAGCCCTCGGCCGACCAGACCGTCAACGAGGGCACCGGCACCGTCACGGTCACCATCACCCTGTCCAGCGCCTCGGCCCAGACCGTCACCGTCGACTACCGCACCGTCGACGGCTCCG
>JAUPTP010000288.1 GCA_030918015.1 Pseudomonadota bacterium | reverse complement strand
GCGCTCGACCCACGCCCCGGGCGCAATCTGGGCTATCTGTTCGACGAGCTGCGGCTGGAGCGCCGCGGCGACGACGGCGCGCGCCTGGCGCTGCTCGTGCGCCAGCGCGCCATCGCCATCGCCAGCGAGGGCGCGCTCGATCTGGCCCGGCAGATCGAGACCGGCGGCACGCCCGGGCGCGACCGCGACTGGCGGGTCGATCTGGACCATCTCGGCTTCGCCGGCGCCGGCCTCGAGCTGGGCACGCGCGATCTGGCGCTGGCCCCGGGGCTGACGCTGGCGCTGTCGGCGCAGGCCCTGGCGCTGCAGCGGGTCGGCGCACGCCAGATCGACGGCCGCGCCGGCTGGCGCCAGGCCGAGGGGCGTTACCAGGCCGAGCTGCGCTCGCTCGAGATCGGCGACCGGCTCGACTTCCCGTTCCGCCAGCCGATGGCCGCGCGCGGCTGGGCGCTGCTGCTGGGCGGGCGGCTGGCGCTGCGCGAAGGCGCCTGGGACGGCGAGCTGCGCTGGCAGGACGCCGGCTGGCTGCACTGGCGCGGCCTGCCGCAGCAGCAGGCGCAGCTCTCCACCGACCAGGCCGGGGTGGATGCCGACGGCTTCGTCAGCTACCGGCCGCTGGTCGAGGGCCGCAACCGCCAGCCGTCCTGGCGGCGCACGCTCGCGCCGATCAGCACACTGGAGATCGGCTGGCGCGGCGAGGGGCTCGGCCGGCTGCAGGCCGGTCTGGTCTGGCTGCCGGGCTGGGGCGCGCTGCCGCGCCTGGGCTGGCAGGGCCAGGCCGGCGACTGGGGCCTGTCGGCGCAGTGGCGACCGCACGAGCGCCGCATCGGCGTCGGCATCGAGCGCGGCGGCTGGTCGCTGCAGCTGGGCGGCGACCTGCGCGGCGGCCGGCACCGCTCGATGCAGCTGCAGATCGGCACCACCCTGCCCTCGCGCTGAGCGGGCTGGACCGGCACCGGGCCCGATCTGCCATGATCGCGGCCTTCTCCGCTGCCCGATGCCCTTCATGTCCTGCATTGCCGTCATCGACTTCGAGACCACCGGAGGCTCGCCCGCGCTGGGCGACCGCGCCACCGAGGTCGCGATCGTCATCCTCGAGGACGGCCTGCCGGTCGAACGCTTCCAGAGCCTGATGAACGCCGGCCGGCGCATTCCCGGCTTCATCTCGCAGCTGACCGGCATCACCAACGCGATGATCGCGGACGCCCCGCCCGCCGCCGAGGTGATGCGCGAGGCCGCGCGCTTCGTCGGCGAGCTGCCGATGGCCGCGCACAACGCCGCCTTCGACCGCCGCTTCTGGCAGGCCGAGCTGGCGCTGGCCGGGCTGGAGGCGCCGCACGACTTCATCTGCACCGTGATGCTGTCGCGCCGGCTCTATCCGGACGCGCCCAGCCACCGCCTGGGCGAGCTGGCCGACTACCACGGCCTGCCCACCACCGGCCAGGCCCACCGGGCGCTGGCCGACGCCGAGATGGCCGCGCACCTGCTCGGGCGCATGCAGGCCGATCTGCGCGGCACGGACGGGCGCGGGCGCTGCGATCCCGACTGGCTGATGCGGGTGCAGTCGCTGCCGAAGCCCCGGGTCGCGCAGCTGATGGCCACCGGCCGCTGAGCGCGATGGCCCGGCCGCCCGGTCTCGACCGAGCCCGGTTCGTGCTGCCGGCGGGCGCCGTGCTGGCGCTGCTGCTGGGCATCGCGGCGGGTGAAGGGCTCTGTCCGGCCAGCCTGTGCCGGGTGCCGGCCATCGACCGGGCCGGTCTGGCCCTGTTTCACGGACTGCGCTCGCCCGCGACGGACACGCTGGCCGCGGCCCTGACCTGGGCCGGCTCGCTGACCGTGCTGCTGCCGGTGGCGCTGTGGCCCCTGGTCGGACGGCGCCGACCGCACCGGCCCTGGCGCGAGGCGGCCTTCGTGCCGGCGGCGCTGCTGGGCACGACGCTGCTGGTGCATGCGGTCAAGCTGCTGGTGATGCGCCCGCGCCCGGACCTCTTTCCCACCGGGCTGCCGCTGCCGCCCGACCTGAGCTTTCCGAGCGCGCACACCGCCCAGATCGTCGCGGTGGTGCTGGCCCTGTGGCTGCAGCCGGGGCGCGCCCGTCCGTCCGTGGCCTGGCTGGCGGCCGGACTGATCCTGGCCGGCGCGGTCGCGGCGACGCGGCTGCACCTGCAGGTGCACTGGCCGACCGACCTGATCGGCGGCGCGCTGATGGCCGCGGTCTGGGTGCTGGCGCTGGCATGGCACGGGCGCGGTGGCGCGGCCTGAGCCGCACCGCGCTTGGCTCACCCCCCGCTCCGCGGTTACACTGCGCGCCGCCAGGAGAGAGCCGCGCCCCGAGCGCGGCCGCCGAAGGCGCAGAGGCGGGCCTGAACCCCCGATCTCGAACGCTCAGGCAGAAGGACTGGCAAGCGGCCGTGCCGCCGACAAGACCGGCACGGACGACACCTCACTGGAGAGAGACCGCGGGCAGCGCCATCAGGCGAGGCGATGCGGTCCACCGAAGGGGCAAGCGCCACGCGATCCGCACGGATCGCGCAGCGTCAATCTCTCAGGTAAAGCGGACAGCGAGGGCAGCACCATCGATCGACGATGGACCGATCCGTTCAAGATCGATGACCCGATTGCCCTCGATCCCGCCGAAAGCGAGCCGCCCGATGTCCGACGCTCCCGCCGCCTCCGCCCCGCTGCTGCAGACCCCGCTGCACGCGCTGCATCTCGAACTCGGCGCCCGCATGGTGCCCTTCGCCGGCTACGCGATGCCGGTGCAGTACCCCGCCGGCATCATCGCCGAGCACCGCCAGTGCCGCGAGGCCGCCGCCCTCTTCGACGTCTCGCACATGGGCCAGGTGCGGCTGGTGGGCGCCGACGCCGCAGCCGCGCTGGAGACGCTGGTGCCGCAGGACATCGCCGGCCTGGGCCTGCTCAAGCAGCGCTATGCCTTCTTCACCAACGACGCCGGCGGCCTGCGCGACGACCTGATGGTCACCCGCCGCGAGCACGACCTGTTCCTGGTGGTCAACGCCGGCTGCAAGGACGCCGACATCGCCCATCTGCAGGCGCAGATCGGCGCGCGCTGCCAGGTGATCCCCGAGCCCGAGCGCGCGCTCTTGGCGCTGCAGGGCCCGAAGGCGGTGGACGCGCTCGCACGGCTGGATGCCGGCGTGGCCGCGCTCACCTTCATGACCGGCGGCCACTTCCGCCTGGCCGGCGCCGACTGCTTCGTCACCCGCTCGGGCTACACCGGCGAGGACGGCTACGAGATCTCGGTGCCCGCCGCGCAGGCGGTGGAACTCGCGCGCGCGCTGCTGGCGCAGCCCGAGGTGGCGCCCGCAGGTCTGGGCGCGCGCGACACGCTGCGCCTGGAAGCCGGCCTGTGCCTCTACGGCCACGACATCGACACCGCGACCACGCCGGTCGAGGCGGGTCTCGTCTGGGCGATCCAGAAGCTGCGCCGCCCGGGCGGCGAGCGCGCCGGCGGCCATCCCGGCGCCGAGGTGATCGGCGCGCAGCTGACCGGCAGCCCCGCGCGGCGCCGCGTCGGCCTGGTGGGCCTGGAGCGGCTGCCGGTGCGCGAGGGCGCGCCGCTGCTCGACGCCGAGGGCCGCCGCGTCGGCCAGGTCACCAGCGGCACGGTCGGCCCGAGCGTCGGCCAGCCGATCGCGATGGGCTACGTCGAGACCGCGCTGGCGGCGGTCGGCACCGCGCTGTTCGCCGAGGTGCGCGGCAAGCGCGTGCCGATGCAGGTCGCCGCGATGCCCTTCGCGCCTCACCGATACTTCCGGGGCTGACGCGCGCGCCGCCCGCCTCGGGCGGCCGGCCTCGGCCTTTCTTCACCCTTGAACAGACCATCCGCATCCTGCGGGATGCGCTCCAGGAGCCCTCATGAGCATCAAGTACACCCCGGACCACGAGTGGATCGACGCCACCGACACCGCCGCCGCGATCGTCGGCATCACCGTCCACGCGCAGGACGCGCTCGGTGACGTGGTGTTCGTCGACCTGCCGGCCGTCGGCGCCACCTTCGCCCAGGGCGATGTCGCCGGCGTGGTCGAGTCGGTCAAGGCCGCGGCGGACGTCTACGCCCCGCTGTCGGGCGAGATCGTCGAGATCAACGAGGCGCTGCGCGACGACCCGTCGCTGGCCAACACCGACCCGCTCAAGGCCGGCTGGTTCTTCAAGATCAAGCTGTCCGATCCGTCGCAGCTCGACGGCCTGATGGACGCCACCGCCTACGACGCCCTGACCCAGGGCTGATGCCGGCGGCGCGGGAGCCTGGTGCGATCCGCATGAACCGCACGCCATGCGCTCCCGCCGCCGCGCCCCCCTCTCTTCCCGCCTGACCGCCCTGCGGCCGGACGCCTGCAGGCCCCGGTCCGGGCCGCGCCT
>JAUPTP010000287.1 GCA_030918015.1 Pseudomonadota bacterium | reverse complement strand
CGGCCAGCGTGCCGCCCTGGCCGCCCGCCTCGGGCGGCAGCG
The DNA here is from genome assembly GCA_030918015.1 of Pseudomonadota bacterium. Classification (GTDB taxonomy): domain Bacteria; phylum Pseudomonadota; class Gammaproteobacteria; order Burkholderiales; family Burkholderiaceae_C; genus Sphaerotilus. The sequence goes on along the minus strand of JAUPTP010000287.1, from coordinate 4,341 downwards.
CCAGCGCGGTCAGCCCCTCGCGGGCGATCCAGGCGAGCCACAGGTCGCCCTGGACGACCGGGTTCAGATGGGCGGGAACGGCGGCAAAGACAGGATCAGCAAGCATGGCGCCGACTGTGCGCGCGCCCCTTCTGATCCGACAGACTCAGAAATCGTCAAAACAGACCGGATCAGATGCGGATCAGAGGCTGCGCAGCCGGCGCCGCGCCAGCGCGTTGTCCCAGGCGATCAGCAGCCCGGCGGCGACGATGACCAGGCAGCCGGCGACCACCGCCGCATCCACCCGCTCGCCGAAGACCAGCGCGCCCACCGTCAGCCCGAACAGCAGCCGGGTGTAGCGGAAGGGGGTGACGGTGGCCAGGTCGCCGGTGCGCATCGCCTTCATCAGCGCCGCATAGGCCAGCGTGCCCACGCCGACCGCGCCGGCCAGCAGCGCCAGCACCGCCGACGAGGGCGCGGTCCAGGCCGCGGGATGCCAGAGGCCGTGGAGCGCGCCGGCCAGCGCCAACGTCAGGAAGCCGAACACGCCCAGGTGCAGCGTGCCCAGCGCCGGCGGCACCGCGCGGCTGGCCAGGTCGCGCCCGGCGAAGCCGATCATGCCCACCACCGCCAGCAGCGACAGCGCCGAGAAGTCGCCCGCGCCAGGCCGCAGCACGATCAGCACGCCCGCCAGCCCGGCCGCCACCGCCGCCCAGCGCCGCCAGCCCACCCGCTCATGGAAGAACAGGCTGCCGCCCAGCACCACCAGCACCGGCGTGGCCTGCAGGATCGCGGTGGCCGAGGACAGCGGCGTCAGCACGATCGCCAGCGCATAGAACAGCCGCCCGACCAGCTCGAACACCGCCCGGCCCGCCATCAGCCGCGAGCGCGCCGCCGGCTGCAGCAGCCGCACGCCCTGCCCCCGGGCCAGCCCGGCGAAGACCAGCGCGCCGCCCAGGCCGCACAGCACCAGCACCTCCGACAGCGGCAGCGCCTGCACCGCGCGCTTGACGAACAGGTCCTCCAGCGCGAAGGCGGCCATCGACAGCGTCATCCACAGGATGCCCTGGACATTGGGATGACTGAGACGGTTCAGATTCAAACGGGTCATCGCGCGATTGTCGGGGCCCGCCCGGCGCCGGCACCGGTACAGATCCGGCGCATTGCGACCGGATCAGCCCCCGGCGACGCGACCCCGCGACAATCCGGCCCATGCCCCTCTACACCGATCTGGCCGACGAACTGGCCGACGCGATCCGCCGCGGCGCGCTGCGCCCGGGCGAGCGCCTGCCCTCGGTGCGCCAGGCGCGCGCCAGCCGCCGGGTCAGCGCCGCCACCGTCTTCCAGGCCTATGACCTGCTGGAGTCGCGCGGGCTGATCGAGTCGCGGCCGCGCTCGGGCTTCTTCGTGCGCGCGGCCCGCGCCGCCAGCGCCGCCGAGCCGCAGGCCGCGCCCGCCTCGCCCGAGGCCACCGCGGTCAGCATCGGCGACCGGGTGATGCAGGTGCTGGGCTCGACCCGCGACCGCGAGGTGGTGCCGCTGGGCTCGGCCTTCCCCAGCCCGCGGCTATTCCCGCTGCAGGAGCTGGCGCGCTGCGGCGCGCGCGCGCTGCGGGTGCTCGACCCGGACCGGCTGCTGGAGGACCTGAGCGCCGGCAACGAGCGGCTGCGCCACCAGATCGCCCGGCGCCAGGCGCTGGCCGGCATCGCGGTCGATCCGGACGAGATCGTCATCACCCACGGCGCGATGGAGGCGCTGGACCTGTCGCTGCGGCTGCTGACCCGGCCGGGCGACATCGTCGCGGTCGAGTCACCCACCTTCTACGCCGCGCTGCAGGCGCTCGAGCGCCACGGCCTGCGCGCGGTCGAGCTGCCCACCGATCCGCGCGACGGGGTCGACCCGGACGCGCTGGCGCGGGTGCTGACACGCCACCGGGTGGCCGCCTGCTGGCTGATGCCCAATTTCCAGAACCCGCTCGGCAGCCTGATGCCCGAGGAGCGCAAGCGCGCGGCTGGCGCAGCACGGCGTGCCGCTGATCGAGGACGATGTCTACGGCGAGCTGCACCACGGCAGCCGCCGCCCGCTGCCGGCCAAGGCCTTCGACACGGCCGGCGAGGTGCTGCACTGCACCTCGTTCTCGAAATGCCTGGCGCCGGGCTACCGGGTCGGCTGGGTCGCGGCCGGGCGGCATGCGCCGGGGCTGCGCCGGCTCAAGACGCTCACCTCGCTGGCCACCGCGGTGCCCTCGCAGCTGGCGATCGCCGAATACCTGGCCCAGGGCGGCTTCGACCGCCACCTGCGCGCGCTGCGCCGCCAGCTCGCCGTGCAGCAGGCGCAGATGCATGGGCTGGTCGAGGCGCATTTCCCGGCCGGCACCCGGCTGGCGCGCCCGCAGGGCGGCTATTTCCTGTGGGTCGAGCTGCCCGAGGGCGGCGACAGCCTGGCGCTGCAGGCCCGCGCCGCCGCGCAGGGCATCAGCGTGGCGCCGGGTGCGCTGTTCAGCGCCCTGGGCAGCGACCCGCGGCTGCGGCGCGGCCTGCGGCTGAACTTCGGCCACGCGCCGCAGGATGCGCGCATCGCGCCGGCGCTGGCCGCGCTGGGCCGGCTGGCCGCGCTGTCGGCCTGAAGTCCGCCGGGTCGGGCCGCCGCAATCTGGCAGAAATCTGGCAGAAGCGCGAATCCGCGCAAGGTCATGGCCCGCTCGCCGCCGGACCACCCCGAGCCGCGGGAGTGATTTATCACGGCCGCCCTCGCCCAATCGGAGCGCTGCCGCAGCAACGATTCTTCACCGGCCATGACCCTCCGCTCCTGCCTGACCCTGATCCTGTCGATGCGCGCCGCCGTGCTGGCCGCCGGCCTGCTGACCCATGCGGGCGCGGCCCTGGCCGCCGAGCCGCTGCTGGGCCTGTACACCTTCGAGCAGGCCGACGGCCGCTTCGACCGGGTGGTCGACGCCAGCGGCCAGGGGCGCCATCCGGTGAGCTCAGGCGGCGTGGCGGTGACGACCGGCCACCAGGGCCTGGAGGGCGAGGCGGCGATCTTCCGGCCGGCCACGCCGGAATCGCCCGCCCGGGGCTTCGAGGTGGAGATCGACATCACGCCGGGCGCCCATCCCGACGGGCTGACCATCGGCGGCTGGGTGAACCTGGCGGTCAGCGGCGACCGGCGGGGCGCCAACACCTTCTTCTCCCATGCGGACAGCCCGGACGATCGGGCGCTCTGGTACAACCGCGCCACCAGCGCCTGGGAGGCGATGGCGTACCGCTCGCTTCAGGGCACGCCGCCCTCGTCGATGACCGCCGGCGAATGGCATCTGATCGTAGCCACCTTCGACGGCCGCGCCGACGACCGGGTGCGCCTCTACCTGGACGGCCACCCCATCGGCCAGACGGAATTCAAGGGGCGCGGCCCGGCCTCGCGGCGGCTGCGCTTCGGCGCGCTGGACGGCGCCGGCTCGCCCGAATCCTTCGTGGGGCGCATGGACAACCTGTTCGTCTTCGGCAGCGTGCTCACGCCGGCGCAGATCCGCATGATCCAGGCCCACGGTCTGGCAGGCGTCCAGCAGGTGGCCGGCCTGCGGCAGGTGGCCGGCGTCCTGCCCCGGTCCGTGCCCGAAGCCGGGGGGCTGATGCTCGCCGGCCTGGGCGTGCTGGGCTGGGCGGTGCATCGCCGCCACCGCCGGGAACCCGCCTGAGGCTCAGTGCACCGTGCGCCCGAAGCCGAAGCCGCCGTCGGCGCCGACCTCGACCGGGATCAGGTCCTTCGGCCCGAACTTGCCCTCCAGGATCAGCCGGGCGACCGGGTTCTCGATGCGCTGCTGGATCGCGCGCTTCAGGGGCCGCGCGCCGAACACCGGATCGAAGCCGACCTTGGCCAGCTCGGCCAGCGCCGCCGCCGACACCTCGAGCTGCATCTCCATCTTGGCCAGCCGCGCCTGCAGGCCCTGGAGCTGGATCTTCGCGATCGACTCGATGTGGGTCTGGTCGAGCGCGTGGAACACCACCGTCTCGTCGATGCGGTTCAGGAACTCCGGGCGGAAGTGCTGCTTGACCTCGCCCCAGACCGCGTCCTTGATGTCCTCCGGCGGCTGGCCGGCCATCGCCATGATCAGGTGCGAGCCCAGGTTGCTGGTCATGACGATCACGGTGTTCTTGAAGTCCACCGTGCGGCCCTGGCCGTCGGTCAGGCGCCCGTCGTCGAGCACCTGCAGCAGCACGTTGAAGACATCCGGGTGCGCCTTCTCGACCTCGTCGAGCAGCACCACGCTGTAGGGCTTGCGCCGCACCGCCTCGGTCAGGTAGCCGCCCTCGTCGTAGCCCACGTAGCCCGGCGGCGCGCCGATCAGGCGGCTGACGGTGTGCT
>JAUPTP010000286.1 GCA_030918015.1 Pseudomonadota bacterium | reverse complement strand
ATCGGCCTCCAGCGCGGCCAGCACCGCCGCCAGCGCCGGATCGTCGGAGCGCGGCAGGTAGCTGCCGATCGCGCGCGCCTGCGCCAGCCGGTCGACCAGCACCTGCATCAGCCGCTGCTCCTCGGGACGGGCGGGCTGCGCGGGCGGGTGCTCGCGCAGGTGCTCGAGCACCGCGCGGGCGATCGGGTCGACCGCCAGCGCGCAGGGCCGGGGCGGCAGCGCCGCGCACAGCGCCGCGTCCACATAGAGCGAACTGTGCGTCGCCGCCTGGCGGTTCAGGCCGATGTGCTCGACCTCCGGCGGCAGCCAGATGCCGAACTGCGGCGGCGCCAGGAAGGTCTGCGCGCCGATCATCTGCACCTCCATCACCCCGCTGAAGGAATAGACGAACTCGCCCCAGGCGTGGCGATGGCGCTCGTAGCGCGCACGCGCGGGCATCTTCGCGGTGCGAAAGACCAGGGGCGCGGGCAGCGCATACGGATAGGGCGAGGCATGCAGCGTCAGGGCGGCATCGGTCTCGGGATCAGGGCGGCGCATGGGCGGAGACGAGCACAGGAACGGCGGTCGGAGCGACGGCTTCGATTGTCCGGGATTCGACATCTGCCGCATGAACGCCAACCCAGAATCCCTGACCAGGCACTCCCGGCGCCCCTGGACAGCCATGTCCGCCGCAATATTCGTCGAATGCCGACCCGAGCAGGCATGATGTCCCCGCCGCCCAACCGGGCCGGACAAGCCAACCAGAAGGAACCCATGAAAGTTGACATGCACATCGTCGAATCGGCCACCGGTCGCTGCACGGTCGAGCGCATCCGAGGGCCTCGCCGCGAGCTGCGCGCGAAAGTACGCGCACAGGTTCGCCAAGACGGTGTCGCATCGGCATGGGCTTGGGAGACCAAGCCCGATGCACCGCGCAGCCAGAGAATGTTGGAGTCGGCCGACGCCGATCTCTGATCCCTGATCACCTCCTCATCGGATCAGCAGATCGGAAGCTGCGCGGCAGCGTGCGCCCCCATCGCCGCAGGCCCCAGGCCGGCCCCTGACGTCGGGGGCGCCGCCGATGTCGCAAGCACCGACACCCGGTTGCGCCCGCCGGCCTTGGCCTGGTACATCGCCTCGTCCGCCTGCTGCTGCAGCGTGGTCATCGTGTGCTCGCCCGCCTGCGCGGTGGCCACACCGATGCTGGCGGTGACGGGAATCGGCTGGCCGTCGATCTCGATCTGCAGCGCCTCGAGACAGACACGCAGCCGCTCGGCCAGCGGCAGCGCCTGCGCCGTGGCGGTGCGAGGCAACAGCAGGGAGAACTCCTCGCCGCCGATGCGCCCGACCCAGTCGCTGTGGCGGACCTGTTCGCGCAGGCAGGCCGCGACGCGGCGCAGCACTTCGTCGCCGGCCGCATGGCCCCGGGTGTCGTTGATGCGCTTGAAGTGGTCCAGGTCGACGAAGAGCACTGTGCTGGGGTGCCCCTCGCACGCAGCCGCAGCCAGCGCCTGCTCGCAACCGGCGTAGTAGGCCCGGGCGTTGAGCAGCCCGGTCAGCGGATCGCGGGCGGCCAGGTCGTGCAGCTGGCGGTTCAGGCCGTGCACCTGCTGCAGGTAGGAGATCGACCGGGCCGAGTAGACGTGGAAGAAGATCGCCTGGTAGACGATGCCCACCAGCAAGGTCGCCAGCGCATTGGGTGAATAGGGGGCAGACAGCTGGGGATTGATCCAGGCCAGCCCGACCACGGTCAGGGCGGTCACCACGGCCCCGGTGCGGCGCCCGAGCAGCAGGTAGACGCCCGGCACGTTGGTCAGGAACCAGAGCGCGCGCATCTCGTCTTGAGGCACATGCACCAGCGCCGAGAGGTATTCGAGCTGGCAGATGCCGAGGTAGAGCCACGCCACCGGGCGGACTGCGGCGGGCCGCCCGCGCAGCACGCCCCACAGCAGCAGCGACACGGTGGTGAACACCGCCATCGAGACCACATGCGGCGAGTCGATGCGATTGAGCCGGGTGCTCTCGCCCAGCAGGAAGACCGCCGTCGCCAGCGCGCCGGCGATCAGCACCACGATCAGGAATCGGTACTGGAAGCTCAGGTACTCCTGACCCTCGCCGAAGGTGATGCCGCCGAACAGCAGGCGGCCGGGGTGAGCATGCATCGCGAATCCTTGGTGTTGCCAATGATCTGGCCGGGACAGTTATCGACGAATGCGCGCCCCCGCTGAGACCCTGCGTGATGTGCCGCGTGGGCTCGGAGCTCCGATTCCCTGGCCGAAGAGCAGCATGGCTTGTCTGGAATTCGACATCTGCCGCATCGTCGCCAATCCAGAATCCGCGACATGAACCCCCGACTGCCCCTGGACGGCCGTGCCGCCGCGCTGATGACCCTGCTGTGCCTGCTGTGGAGCCTGCAGCAGATCTCGATGAAGGCGGCCGCGCCGGAGATCGCGCCGATGATGATGATCGCGCTGCGCTCCGGGCTGGCCGCGCTGCTGCTGGGCCTGCTGATGGCGCGGCGCGGCGAGCTGCCTCAGCGCGCCAGCGGGCGCTGGAGACCGGGGCTGCTGGCCGGCGCGCTGTTCGCCTTCGAGTATGTGCTGGTGTCGGAGGCGCTGGCGCACACCCAGGCCGCGCATGTGCTGGTCTTCCTCTACACCTCGCCGATCTTCGCCGCGCTGGGCCTGCACCTGCGCCTGCCCGAGGAGCGGCTCTCGCCGTTGCAGTGGGCCGGCATCGGCCTGGCCTTCCTGGGCATCGCCACCGCCTTTCTGGATCCGGGCGCCGGCATGACGCTGAACGCGCAGGTGCTGCTGGGCGACGCGATGGCGCTGCTGGCCGGCGCCTCCTGGGGCGCCACCACCGTGGTGATCCGCTGCTCGCGGCTGTCGTCGGCGCCGGCCACCGAGACGCTGCTCTACCAGCTGCTGGGCGCGTTCGCGCTGCTGCTGCCGCTGGCCTGGGCGGGCGGGCGCGACCATTTCGCGCCCGGCGCCGCCGGCTGGGGCCATCTGCTGTTCCAGAGCGTGATCGTCTCCTTCGCCAGCTTCCTGGCCTGGTGCTGGCTGCTGCGGCGCTATCTGGCCTCGCGGCTGGGCGTGTTCTCCTTCCTGACGCCGCTGCTGGGCGTGCTGCTGGGCGCGCTGCTGTTGAACGAGATGCCTTCGCGCGGCTTTCTGGTCGGCGGCGTGATGGTGCTGGCCGGCATCGGCCTGGTCAGCGCGCACGGCCTGGTGGGCGAGTGGCTGGCCGCGCGGACCGCGGCGCCCGCACTGGCGGGCCCGGGCAAGCGGATGTCGGAATCGGACAAGCCCTGAGGGGGCGGACTGCCGACAGTGGAGCCCGGCGGACCGCAGCGGTCCGCGTTTCGCAAGGTGGCTCCCGATGTCCATGTCCGACTCTCCCTCGCCGCGTCGCTACGCGCTCACGCTGGCCTGCCGCAGCGCCGCCGGCCAGGTGGCCGCGGTGGCGGCCTTTCTCGGCCGGCACCAGGCCTATGTCGAGCAGTTCACCGTCTATGACGATCCGCCGACCGCGCGCTTCTTCGTGCGCGCGGTCTTCCGCCGCGCCGAGGCCCGCGCCGATGATCTGGTGCGGCTGCGCGAGGAATTCGCCATGCTGGCGCCGCAGTGCGATGCGCTGCAGTGGCAGGTGCATGACCTGGCGCAGCCGCTGCGCGTGCTGCTGATGGTCTCCAAGCTCGACCACTGCCTGGTCGAGCTGCTGGCCGGCTGGAAGCATGGCGAGCTGCCGATGCAGCCGGTGGCCGTCGTCTCCAACCACGAGACGCTGCGCGGTCTGGCCGAGGCCCACGGCCTGCCCTTCCACTGCCTGCCGGTGACGCCCGAGACCAAGGCGGCGCAGGAAGCGCGCCTGCTCGGGCTGGTGCACGACACCGGCGCCGATCTGGTGGTGCTGGCGCGCTACATGCAGGTGCTGTCGGACCGCCTGTGCGAGCGCCTGGCCGGGCGGGTCATCAACATCCACCACGGCTTCCTGCCGGCCTTCAAGGGCGCTCGGCCCTATCACCAGGCCTTCGAGCGTGGCGTCAAGCTCATCGGCGCCACCGCCCACTTCGCCACGCCCGACCTGGACGAAGGCCCGATCATCGAGCAGGCCACCGAGCGGGTCGACCATGCGCACGGCCCGGAGGACCTGCTCGCGGTCGGCCGTCAGGTCGAGTCGACGGTGCTGTCGCGCGCGCTGCGCCAGGTGCTCGAGCACCGGGTCTTCATCAACGGCCAGCGCACCGTGGTGCTGCGCTGAGCCCGGAGGCATCATGACCATCAGCGTCTTCGACCTGTTCAAGATCGGCATCGGGCCGTCGAGCTCGCACACGGTGGGGCCGATGAAGGCCGCGCGGATGTTCGTGCAGCGGCTCGACGCGGCCGGGCTGCTGGCGCGC
>JAUPTP010000285.1 GCA_030918015.1 Pseudomonadota bacterium | reverse complement strand
CGACCGCATCGAGGCCTGGCGGGCCGATCGGGTGGTGCTGGCGCTGCCGCTGCATGTCGCCGCGCGGCTGTGGCCCGAGGCGCCCGAGGCGCTGCGCGAGACGGCCGCGCAGGCGCGCCACGCACCATGGCTGGTGGCGAACCTGCATCTCGGTGGGCCGCTGCTGCAGCGCGTCGGCGTGCCGCCCGCCTGGGACAGCGTCGCCTTCGGCACCGCCTCGCTCGGCTATGTCGACGCGATGCACCAGTCGACGAGGCCGCATGCCGGCCCGACCGTGCTGACCGCCTACCTGCCGCTGTCCCCGGCCGAGCGGCCGGCGCTGCTGGGTGCGGACTGGCGCCCGTGGGCGCAGCGGGTGCTGGCCGACCTGCTGCCGCTGCACCCGGACCTGCCCGCCCGGCTGCGCCGCATCGAGCTGGCCCGTCACGGCCACGCGATGCGCATCCCGCTGCCGGGCACGCGCTCGGCGCCGGCGCACCAGGCGCTGGCTCAGTTGCCGGGCCGGGTCACGCTGGCGCATGCCGATCTGGCGGGCTACTCGGTCTTCGAGGAAGCGTTCACGCTGGGATGGCGGGCGGGGCAGCGGGCTGCGGACCGAGCGCGCCGCGCATGATCTCGCGCTCCTCGGCGCGCACCGGACGCAGCAGCAGGCGCAGCGTGTCCAGCAGTTGCCGCGCCTGCCGGGAGTGGTCGCCCGAGCGGTTGCAGACATAGACATCGAGCGTCACCCCCGCCAGCTCCGGCCAGGTGTGCAGCGCCAGATGCGACTCGGCCAGCAGCACCACGCCGGTCACGCCGCCGGGAGCTGGAAAGGCGTGAAAGAGGTCGCCGACCACCGTCAGGCCGGCGGCCCGGGTGGCCGCCAGGCTGGCCTGGCGCAGGCCGTCGGGGTCGCGCAGCAGCGCGAGGGCGCGCTCGCCCTCGCAGTCGTGCCACTCGGCGCAGAGATGCAGTCCGTTCATCGGGCGCCTAGCATACACATGCCTTGCGGTCCTGTGTCTGCTGTGCGATACTCGCGAGCTTTTCGGGCGTGCGATTTGCTGCGCCCAATTCCGCCGTTGTTCGCCGCGCTTCCTTTTCCGGGGCGGGGCCTGCAGCAAGACAAGTCAGCCCGGCCAATCGTTGTCGGGTTATCGGAGAAGAACCATGAGTCTTAGCAATCGCCTCGGGTTGCTGGGCCGCAAGGTGGGCATGATGCGCATCTTCACGGACGACGGTGACACCGTGCCCGTGACCGTGCTGGACGTGTCCAACAACCGCGTTGCCCAGATCAAAACCGTGGAATCGGACGGCTACACCGCTCTGCAGGTGGCGTTCGGTACCCGCAAGGCATCGCGCGTCAACAAGCCGGAAGCCGGTCACCTGGCCAAGGCCGGTGTCGAAGGCGCCGAGCTGCTGCAGGAATTCCGCGTCGCGCCGGAAGTCGCCGCCGAATACAAGGCTGGCGCCTCGCTGTCGGCCACGATGTTCGCCGCTGGCCAGCTGGTCGACGTGCAGGGCACCTCGATCGGCAAGGGCTTCGCCGGCACGATCAAGCGCCACAACTTCGGTTCGCAGCGCGCTTCGCACGGCAACAGCCGTTCGCACAACGTCCCGGGCTCCATCTCGATGGCGCAGGATCCGGGTCGCGTGTTCCCGGGCAAGAAGATGACCGGCCACATGGGCGACGAGACCGTCACGACCCAGAACCTCGACGTCGTCCGCGTCGACGAGGCTCGCCAGCTGCTGCTGGTCAAGGGCGCTGTTCCGGGTGCCAAGGGTGGCTTCGTCACCGTGCGTCCGGCCGTGAAGGTCAAGGTCAAGAAGGGAGCCAACTGATGGCACAGCTGGAACTCCTGAACGAGCAGGGTCAGGCCGCGTCGAAGGTCGAGGCCGCTGACGCCGTGTTCGCACGTGACTACAACGAGTCGCTGATCCACCAGATCGTCGTCGCCTACCAGGCCAATGCCCGCCAAGGCACCCGCGCCCAGAAGGACCGCGAGCAGGTTCACCACTCGACCAAGAAGCCGTTCCGCCAGAAGGGCACCGGCCGCGCTCGCGCCGGCATGACCTCGTCCCCGCTGTGGCGTGGGGGCGGTCGCATCTTCCCGAACAGCCCGGACGAGAACTTCTCGCACAAGATCAACAAGAAGATGTACCGCGCCGGCATGGCCGCCATCTTCTCGCAGCTGGCTCGCGAAGGCCGTCTGGTCGTGATCGACTCGCTGTCGATCGAAGCGCCGAAGACGAAGCTGCTGGCTGCCAAGCTGAAGGCCCTGAACCTGGATCACGTCATGGTCATCGCCGACCAGGTCGACGAGAACCTGTTCCTGGCCGCTCGCAACCTGGCCAACGTGCTGGTGGTCGAGCCGCGTTACGCCGATCCGCTGTCGCTGGTCTTCTACAAGAAGGTCGTCGTGACCAAGGGCGCGATCGACAAGCTGCAGGAGATGTTCGCATGAGCGCACTGAAGTTCGAAGAAGGCCGTCTGGCCCAGGTGCTCGTCGCGCCGATCATCTCGGAGAAGGCCACCAGCGTCGCCGAGAAGCACAACCAGGTGATGTTCAAGGTCCTCCAGGACGCCACCAAGCCCGAGATCAAGGCCGCTGTCGAACAGATGTTCGGCGTGCAGGTCGCATCGGTGCAGGTCGTCAACCAGAAGGGCAAGACCAAGCGCTTCGGCGGCCGTCCGGGTCGTCGCAACAATGTGCGCAAGGCCTATGTGTCCCTGAAGGAAGGCCAGGAACTCAACTTCTCCGGGGAGGCCGCGTAATGGCTGTCGTCAAGGTCAAACCGACTTCGCCCGGCCGCCGTGCCGTGGTGAAGGTGGTGCACAAGCACCTCCACAAGGGCAAGCCGGAAGCTTCGCTGCTGGAGCCGCAGAAGCAGAACGCCGGCCGCAACAACAACGGTCATATCACCACCCGTCACAAGGGCGGTGGTCACAAGCACCACTATCGCGTGGTCGATTTCGTCCGCAACAAGGACGGCATCCCCGCGAAGGTCGAGCGCATCGAGTACGACCCGAACCGCACGGCTCACATCGCTCTGGTGTGCTATGCCGACGGCGCGCGCTCGTACATCATCGCGCCGCGTGGCCTGGAAGTGGGTCAGACCGTGATCAGCGGCGCCGAGTCGCCGATCAAGGCTGGCAACACGCTGCCGATCCGCAACATCCCCGTGGGTTCGACCATCCACTGCGTCGAGATGCTGCCGGGCAAGGGCGCGCAGATCGCGCGCTCGGCTGGCACCAGCGTCACGCTGATGGCCCGCGAAGGCACCTACGCCCAGGTCCGCCTGCGCTCGGGTGAAGTGCGCAAGATCCACATCGATTGCCGCGCCACCATCGGTGCCGTGTCGAACGAAGAGCACAACCTGCGCCAGTACGGCAAGGCCGGTGCGATCCGCTGGAAGGGCATCCGTCCGACCGTTCGTGGCACCGCCATGAACCCGGTCGACCACCCGCACGGTGGTGGTGAAGGCCGTACCGGCGAAGGCCAGGCGCCTGTCTCGCCGTGGAACACCCTGACGAAGGGCTACCGTACCCGCAACAACAAGCGCACGCAGAACATGATCGTGTCGCGTCGCAAGAAATAAGGGGTAGCACGACATGTCTCGTTCGCTGAAGAAGGGTCCGTTCGTCGATCATCACCTGCTCGCGAAGGTCGAGAAGGCGGTCGCCATCAAGGACAAGAAGCCCATCAAGACCTGGTCGCGTCGCTCGACGATCCTGCCGGAATTCATCGGCATCACGATCGCCGTGCACAACGGCCGCCAGCACGTGCCCGTGTACGTGACCGACCAGATGGTCGGCCACAAGCTGGGCGAGTTCGCGCTGACCCGCACGTTCAAGGGTCACCCCGCGGACAAGAAGGCCAAGCGCTAAGGAGCACTGACGATGGAAACGAAAGCAGTCGTCCGCGGCGTGCGCCTCTCGTGCGACAAGGGTCGCCTGGTGGCCGACATGATCCGTGGCAAGAAGGTCGACCACGCGCTGAACATCCTCACGTTCACGCAGAAGAAGGCCGCCGGCATCATCAAGAAGGCGCTGGAGAGCGCGATCGCCAACGCCGAGCACAACGACGGCGCTGACATCGACGAGCTGCGCGTCACCTCGATCTATGTCGAGCAAGGTGCGACGCTCAAGCGCTTCACCGCTCGCGCCAAGGGTCGTGGCAACCGCATCAGCAAGCCCACCGCTCACATCTACGTGACCGTCGGCAACTGAGGCAGGAAAGAGAACCATGGGACAGAAAATCCATCCGATCGGTTTCCGCCTGCCGGTCACCCGTAACTGGTCGTCGCGCTGGTACGCTGGCAACCGCCAGTTCGCCGCGATGCTGGCCGAAGACATCGAAGTCCGCGAGTTCCTGAAGAAGAAGCTCAAGAACGCCGCTGTCTCGCGCATCCTGATC
>JAUPTP010000284.1 GCA_030918015.1 Pseudomonadota bacterium | reverse complement strand
CGAGTTCGCGATGGGCGGCTCCAACGAGAACTCGGCCTACTTTCCGGCGCGCAATCCGTGGGATGCGTCGCGCATCGCCGGCGGCTCGTCGGGCGGCAGCGCGGTGGCGGTGGCCGCACGCCTGGTGCCGGCCACGACCGGCACCGACACCGGCGGCTCGGTGCGCCAGCCCGCCAGCCTGACCGGCGTGACCGGCATCAAGCCGACCTACGGCCGCTGCTCGCGCTACGGCATGATCGCCTTCGCCTCCAGCCTGGACCAGGCCGGCCCGATGGCGCGCTCGGCGCTGGACTGCGCGCACCTGCTGCAGGCGATGAGCGGCTTCGACCCGCGTGATGCCACCAGCGCCGAGCAGCCGGTGCCGGACTTCGTCGCCGCCACGACCGCGCTGCGCGAGGGCGCCACGCCGGAGCGGCCGCTCCAGGGCCTGCGCATCGGCCTGCCGAAGGAGTTCTTCGGCGACGGCGTCTCGGCCGACGTGCTGACGGCGGTGCGCGCCGCGCTGGCCGAGCTGGAGCGCCTGGGCGCGACGCTGGTCGAGGTCAGCCTGCCGCGCACCGAGCTGTCGATTCCGGTCTACTACATCATCGCCCCGGCCGAGGCCAGCTCGAACCTGAGCCGCTTCGACGGCGTGCGCTACGGCCACCGCGCGGCCGCGTACAAGGATCTGAACGACATGTACCGCAAGAGCCGCAGCGAAGGCTTCGGCCCCGAGGTCAAGCGCCGGATCATGATCGGCACCTATGTGCTCTCGCACGGCTACTACGACGCCTACTATCTGCAGGCGCAGAAGCTGCGCCGCATGATCGCCGACGACTTCCAGGCCGCGTTCAAGGACTGCGACCTGATCGCGGGCCCGGTCGCGCCGACGGTGGCGCGACCGATCGGCAGCCAGACCGACCCGGTGGCCGAATACCTGGCCGACATCTTCACGCTGCCGGCCTCGCTGGCGGGGCTGCCCGGTCTCAGCGTGCCGGCGGGCTTCGGCGCCGGCGGCCTGCCGGTGGGCCTGCAGCTGATCGGCAACTACTGGCAGGAAGGCGCGCTGCTGCACGCCGGCCACGCGCTGCAGCAGGCCACCGACTGGCACAGGCAGGCGCCGGCGGGCTTCTGAGCCTGCGGCCGACGGATCAGGAGCGGGGCGCCGGTATCATCGCGCCCCTTCCGCCCGTCCGCCCGTCCGCCCATGACTGCCTCCCCGATTCCCGATTTCTGCGCCATCGACTTCGGTACCTCCAACTCCGCCATCGCGGTGCCTGACGCCCATGGCGCGATGCAGCTGGTGCCGCTGGAGGACGGTGCGGTCACGATGCCGACCGCCACCTTCTACCTGGCCGAGGGCCCGGGCCTGCAGGATCTGCCGCGGCTGCATGGCCGCGCCGCGCTCGCGGCCTATGTCGAGGGCAGCGAGGGCCGGCTGATGCGCTCGATGAAGAGCGCGCTGGGCACCGGGCTGATGACGCAGCAGACCGACATCGGCGCCGGCCGCGCGATCGGCTTCGCCGAGGTGATCTCGGGCTATCTGCGCCACCTGCGCCGCGCCGCCGAGCAGCACACCGGCGTGGCGCCGCGCCGCGCGGTCATCGGCCGGCCGGTTCATTTCGTCGACGAGGACGCGCAGCGCGACGCGCAGGCCCAGGCCGCGCTCGAGCAGGCCGCGCGCGAGGCCGGCTTCGAGGAGGTCGCCTTCCAGTTCGAGCCGCTGGCGGCGGCCTTCGACCACGAGTCGCGCATCGAGGCCGAGCAGCGCGTGCTGATCGCCGACATCGGCGGCGGCACCTCCGACTTCTCGATCGTGCGCGTCGGCCCGCAGCGGCGCGACCGCATCGACCGCGCCGACGACGTGCTGGCTCACCATGGCCTGCATGTGGCCGGCACCGACTTCGACCGCCGCGTCGAGCTGGCGGCGGTCATGCCGGCGCTGGGCTTCGGCGCGCTCGGGCCCTCGATCGGCGGCCAGCCGCCGCGCGAGGTGCCCAGCCGCGTCTATTTCGATCTGGCCACCTGGCATCTGATCAACACCGTCTACCGCCCGGCGCGCCTGCAGGAGCTGCGCATGATGCGCGGCGACTATGCCGACCCGGCCCAGCACGCCCGGCTGATGAAGGTGGTGGGCGACCAGCTAGGCCACGACCTGCTCGGCCGCGCCGAGCGCGCCAAGATCGACACCGCCGCCGGCGAGGCCGCGCGCATCGACCTGGCCTGGGTCGAGCGCGGCCTGGCGGTCGAGGTGACGGCGCAGCAGGCGCGCGAGGCGCTCGAGGAGGACATCGGCCGCATCGTCGAGGCCGCCCGCGAGACGGTGCAGCGCGCCGGCCTCTCGGCCGACGGCATCGATGCGGTCTATTTCACCGGCGGCTCGACCGGGCTGAAGGCGCTGACCGAGCGTCTGGCCGCGGCCTTCCCGCAGGCGCAGGCGCTGCACGGCGACCGCCTGGCCAGCGTGGCCAGCGGCCTCGGGCTGGACGCGCGACGCCGTTTCCCGGGCTGAGGAATCGTCGCGCTCAGAGCGCGCGGCGTGATCGGCGCAGGTCTTCGGCCGGATCGGCGGGCGTCGCCGGGGTCGGGATGGGCTGCGGCGCCTCGTGGGCACGGCGATCGGGGCGCGGGGGCGCCGGCCTCACCCCGGTCACCGGCGGCGCGACCGGCGCGGCCGGGCGTGTCTCGATGATCACCGGCGGCGTCGCGGGCTGCACCACCACCCGGGGCGGAACGATCACCGCCGGGGCGGGCATCGGTTCGATGCGCCGCACCGGCGGCGGGCTCGGGCGCACGATCACGCGCGGCGGCGCCTCGTAGAGCGGTGCCACCGGCTCGACATGGCGCACCGCCGGCCCCGGCATCCAGGCCCAGCGGCCGTCCCAGCGCAGCCAGCGCCCGTGCCGGTAGGTCGCCACGCCCCAGGGGGCGTCGTCCAGCCAGAGCCAGCCCCCGTCGCCGCGTCGCCACGAGCCCTGGCGGAAGGGCTCCCACGACAGGCTGGCGCGCGGCACCCACACCCAGCCCCAGTCGGGCGAATGCTCCCAGCGGCCGTTGCGCTCGAGCTGGTCGGCGCCTTCGAGGTCGTCGGGCAGCACGACCGGGCCGGAGACGATCGCGCGTGCCGCGTTGCGGGGTTCGCGATCGACGGACTCGGTGCCGTCGGCCATCGCCCAGCGCGCGAAGCGGTCGGCCACCGGCAGACCGATCTGCCAGCCCTGACGCCCCGGCTCGGCCCGCTGGCCGGGCTGCAGCAGCAGCGAGTCGCTGGCGCTCTCGAGGTGCATCGGGCTGCGCCAGGCGGTGGCGGCCGCCCCGTCCAGCCAGCGCGACGACACCGGGGCGTCGATGCGGAACTTGCCCGGCCCCTGCGGGCGATGCATGGCCGCCGCCGTCTCGATGCGCCAGCGCAGCGCCTGCTCGCGTCCGCCCAGCAGCAGCGCGATGCTGCCTTGCTCGAGCTCGATCTCGATGCGGCGCTCGTCGAGCCGGCGCACCGTGAGCACGGTGTTCTCGTCCAGGCGCAGGCGGTCGCTGCCGAACGCCAGGTCGGCGCGGGCGTCGGCGCCGCTGCGCAGCCGGTCTCCCTCGTGCAACGGCGCGCGCCGCTCGAGACGCTGTCCGTCGAAATCCTGGCGGCCGCCGTCGGCGCGCTGCAGTCTGAGCGCACCGTCGACCCGCTCCACCCGGGCCGGTGCGGCATCGGTCGTCTCGGTCCAGGCCGGGGCCTCCTGCGGCTGGGTCAGCAGCAGCATGACCCCCAGCAGCAGGGCCGCCGACCTGGCCCGGCAGGGGGCGGCAGGAACGGGCGAGAGGGGGGCGTGCTTCATCGGGAGGGTCTCCTGGGTGTTCGGCGTGCTGTGCAGACAACGCTTGGCCGGGCGGGCGCGATGACGTCGGCCTTCTCCTGCGGGCGCGCAGGCGGGGGGTCTTGTCGGCTGGACGGCGTGGAACTGCAGGGGTTTCATCCCTGGATAAGAAATCACTAATGAGCTCTTTTCGGCGCGAAGGCGGGGCACATGTCACGCCTTCGCGCCGAATGGCTCAGTTCGTGAACTCTGTGCGCGGCCCCGGGAGTATGGCTAAGTGCTTCCTGCACATGGATTTTTTTCAGCCCTGGCGGGCTTTGCCGCAGAAGGGAATCAATGGTCTAAGTATTTGATTTCATTGGTGATTCGCTGTGGCATTTCTTGACCCTCGTGTAATTTCTCCGCTACAGTGGGCGGTCGTGTCGTTTTGTGGGTTTTTGTGGTCGACTTTCACTTCCAGGGGACTTCAGCGCTGGCGCTGGATGCCAAGGGGCGCCTGAGCGTTCCTGCGCGTCACCGCGAGGTGCTGCGGACCGGCTGTGAAAGTCAGTTCACGATCATCCGCCATCCCGAAGGCGGCCTGACGCTCTTTCCCCGATTGACCGGGGA
>JAUPTP010000283.1 GCA_030918015.1 Pseudomonadota bacterium | reverse complement strand
GCCGCGGCCGAGGCGCTGGCCGCGCGGCTCGAGGGCCGCCTGTGGATGGCGCCGTCGCGCGTGGCGGCGCTGCTGGCCGCGCAGGCGCACACCGCGCTGGTGCTCGACGCGCTGCTGGCGCGGCTGGGCGCCGTGCGCCAGGGCTTCGAGGCGCTGCCGCTGGAGGAGGCGCCCGGCGCCGAGCCGCCCGCCACGCCGGCGCCGGTCGCGCTCGAGGCCTGAGCACGGCCGCCGTCATGCGCCCCCCACCCCCAGGCCTCGCCCAGCCGACCGTGCCGACAGGTCCGGCGGATCGGCCCTATGACCGGCTGGCCGAGCTGCCGCGCGAGCTGTGGCTGCCCGCGCTGGTGGCCAGCGTCGGCAACGCCGAGGCCCGGCTGCGCGACACCCGGCGCTGGCAGCAGGCGCTGGAGGCCGGCACGCTGCCGCCGCCCCAGGCCGATTTCGGCGACGCCGAGGCGCTGGCGCCGCTGCGCCTGGCCGTGGCCGAGCTGGGCCTGCCGGGCCTGAGCCGGGGCGTGCCGGCGCTGGCCGAGCAGGTGCTGCGCACGCTGCTGTGGCACCTGGACCGCATCGTCGATCACCAGCCGCGGCTCGACCGCACGGCCGCCATCGCGCGCGCCGCGGCCGACTTCCGCGCCGAGTGGCAGCTCGAGAGCAGCGGCTGGGACGAGCGCTTCGTGCTGCTCGACAGCCTGGGCGACCCGTCGCGGCTGAGCTGGGACCAGCTGCGCGGCCACCTGAACTCGCGCCCGTGGCGCCAGGCGCAGCAGGCCGCGGCCTGGCTGGAGAAGCTGCCGCAGCTCGCCGCGCTGATCCGCCGGCTCGGCCGCGCCGAGCGCCAGACGGCCGCGCCCGCCCCGGCCGTGGAGCCGCGCCCGGACGCGCGCGCGGTGACCGGCCTGCGCGCGGTCGAGACCCGCCTGCCTGACGCGCCGGGCGAGCTCACCGGCGTGCAGCTCACCGGGCGCGTCGACCGCATGCTCGCCTCCGAGGCGGTCATGCTGCGCCACCCGGTGCTGTGCCGGCTGTGGCGCGCGCGCCAGGCCGAGGCGCGGCTGCTGGGCTGGCAGTCCGAGGCGGTGCTGACCGACTGGCGCCATGACCCGGCCGCGCCGCCGCGCTCGGCCGCGACCCCGCCCGAGCCGGAGTCGCTCGGCCGCGGCCCCTTCATCCTGTGCCTGGACACCTCCGGCTCGATGCGCGGCGCGCCCGAGAACATCGCCCGCGCGATCGTCATCGCCGCGATGCGCGCGGCGCACGCCGAGCGGCGCGGCTGCGTGCTGATCGCCTTCGGCGGCCCCGGCGAGGTGATCGAGCGCGAGCTCGACCTGAGCCCGGGCGGCCTGCAGGCGCTGATGGACCTGATGGGCCAGGCCTTCGACGGCGGCACCGACGTGCAGACGCCGATCGAGCGCGCGGTCGAGCGGGTCCACCAGGCGCGCTGGCGCCAGGCCGACCTGCTGATCGTCACCGACGGCGAGTTCGGCTGCATGCCCGCCACGCTGGCGCGGCTCGACCAGGCCCGCGAGCGCTTCGGCCTGCGGGTGCAGGGCGTGCTGGCGGGCGACCGCGAGACGATGGGCCTGCTCGATGCCTGCGACGACATCCACTGGGTGCGCGACTGGCGCCGCTACACCGACGACCCCGCCGCGGTCACCGAGGCCTCGCCGGTGCACAGCCGCAGCCTGACCGCGCTGTATTTCCCGAACGCGCTATCGGGTCGGGCCGCCCGGCACCACAAGATACCCACATAGGTATATAGAATGCAGGGCATGGACACCGCCACCTGCCCCACCCCCTTCGCCAGCGACACCGCCGGCCGGCTGCGCGTCGACACCTTCTTCGACGAGGCGACCTCGACCTTCTCGCATCTGGTGATCGATCTGGGCACCCGCCAGGCCGCGATCATCGACAGCGTGCTCGACTTCGACCCGAAGTCCGGCCGCACCGGCACGCACGGCGCCGAGCGCCTGGCCGCGCAGGTCCAGGCGCTGGGGCTGACGGTGCAGTGGCTGCTGGAGACGCATGTCCACGCCGACCACCTCTCGGCCGCGCCCTGGCTGCAGGCGCGCCTGGGCGGCACGATCGCGATCGGCGCCCACATCACCACGGTGCAGCAGACCTTCGGCACGCTGTTCGATGCCGAGCCGGAGTTCGCGCGCGACGGCCGCCAGTTCGGCCGGCTCTTCGCCGACGGCGACACCTTCGCGATCGGCGGCCTGCGCGCGACGGCGCTGCACACGCCCGGCCACACGCCGGCCTGCCTGACCTTCGTCGTCGCGGACCCTGACGATGCGCAGGCCGCGCCGGTCGCCTTCGTCGGCGACACGCTGTTCATGCCCGATCACGGCACCGCGCGCTGCGACTTCCCCGGCGGCGACGCCGCCACGCTGTACCGCTCGATCCGGCGGGTGCTGGCGCTGCGCGGCGACACGCGGCTGTTCATGTGCCACGACTACCGCCCGGGCGGACGCGCGCTGGCCCATGTCACGACGGTGGCCGAGCAGCGCGCCACCAACATGCATGTGCACGACGGCATCACCGAGGCGGCCTTCGTCGCGCTGCGCCAGGCCCGCGACGCCACGCTGGAGATGCCGGTGCTGATGCTGCCGGCGGTGCAGGTCAACATGCGCGCCGGCCACCTGCCGCCGCCGGCGGCCAACGGCGTGCGCTATCTGAAAATTCCGCTCGACATGCTCTGACCGGGGAGGCTCTGCTAGTCTGCGCCCGATCCGGTCTGCCACGACCGCCGCCTCCTCACGGGACACCGACCATGCAGCTCTCCGACTCCGGCCTCCAGGCCGTCGCCTCCCTCGCCGCGCGCCACGGCTTCAGCACGGAGGCGGTGACCACGATGCTGCAGGCCGTCACGGCCGGCGGCGGCACGATGGCGCAGTTCAGCCACCCCGAGTTCGGCGGCTCCGGCCAGTGGATGAGCGGCGGCATGCTGATGCTGGGCGACATGTTCAACCATGGCCTGAAGTCGCGGGTCGACAGCCTGTGCCACGAGCTGGCCACGCTGTCGGCGACCCGCGGCGACCTGTGGCTGAGCGCGCCGGTCTTCGGCGGCGGCAGCGCCTGGTGGCCGGCCGATCTGGGCCAGCCCGCGGCCAGCGGCTCGCAGAACCAGCTGCGCTACGCCTGGTTCCCGCAGGCGCGGCGCCTGGCGGTCGACAGCGGCGGCGAGGTGTGGATCTACGACACGCTCGACCACCAGATCGGCGGCTTCTCGCAGCAGCAGGGCTCGGGCGGCGGCATCGCGATGAGCAGCCAGTTCGGCCCGGTCGACCTGTCCCGCCTGCCGGTGGTGATGCGCGCGGGCCAGGCGGTCGCCCCGGCGCCGGCCTTCGCCCCGGCACCGGCCTGCGCTGCGGCGTTCTCTCCAGCCCCGGCACCGATGCCCGCTCCTGCGGCCGGCGGCGAGGACCTGCTGGCCACGATCGAGAAGCTCGGCGCGCTGCTGCAGCGCGGCCTGCTCACCGAGCAGGAGTTCGCGGCCAAGAAGGCCGAGCTGCTCTCGCGCCTCTGAAACCGCAATGATCTCGGGCGTGATCCCTGCACGCTGTCCGGATCTACAAGAATCGCCGGGCTGGGGGCAGAATGGGCCATGCCCCGAACGCTCATCACCACCCAAAGCTTCACCGATGCCGAGGCCGCGTTCGCGCATGCCAAGGCGATCTATGACTCCGGCATCGCGCACCTGCGCCAGTCGCTGAAGGAATTCGTCGGCGGCCGCGACGACTTCGGCGGCCGGGTGCGGGCCTGCTACCCCTTCGTGAGGGTGCGGGTCGACACCGTCGAGCGCGCCGACTCGCGGCTGGCCTACGGCTTCGTCTCCGGCCCCGGCGTCTACGAGACCACGCTCACCCGGCCGGACCTGTTCCGCCACTACTACCGCGAGCAGTTCAAGCTGCTGATGCGCAACCACGGCGTGGCGCTGGAGGTGGGGCTGTCCAGCCAGCCGATCCCGGTGCACTTCAGCTTCGCCGAGAACGACCACATCGAGGGCACGATGACCGCGGAGCGGCGCTCGCGGCTGCGCGACCTCTTCGACCTGCCCGACCTGGCCGCGATGGACGACGGCATCGCCAACGGCACGCACGAGCCCGGCCTCGGCGCCGACGGCCAGTCGCGCCACCCGCTGGCGCTGTTCACCGCGCCGCGGGTCGACTATTCGCTGCACCGGCTGCGCCACTACACCGGCACGCTGCCCGAGCACTTCCAGAACTACGTCCTGTTCACGAACTACCAGTTCTACATCGACGAGTTCGTGCGCCTGGGCCATGAGCTGATGGCCGACGACGCGGGCGAATACACCGCCTTCGTCGAGCCCGGCAATGTGCTGACGCGCCGCGCCGGCCTGCCCGCCGAGCCGGGCGACGCGCTGGGCGCACCGCCACCGC
>JAUPTP010000282.1 GCA_030918015.1 Pseudomonadota bacterium | reverse complement strand
GCCCTTGCAGGCCGATGCCACCGAGGCGCTGATCGATCTGGTCGCTCGCCAGCTCAGTCAGGTGCTGCAGGACCTGCCGGGCGACACCCAGGGCCGGGCGCATCAGCAACTGGCACTGGTCAATGAGCTGCTGATCTCGCTGCGCCAGCGTTTGGGTGAGGCACCCCGGATAACAACAAGCTCCGACAGCGCCAGCGTGGATCTGGCCGCAGCCCCACCTCGACTGCTCAAGGCCATCGAACACCATCGCCTGCTTTCGGATTCAGCGCCCCATACCGGTCTGATGGCTCCCTGGCTGTTCACCGCAGGCAAGGCCTCGCCGTCCCTGCTGCAGGAACTGCGCCGCGAACTGGCCTCGGCAGATCAGGTCGACATCCTGGTGAGCTTCATCACCGTGTCGGGCGTGCGCAAGCTGCGCGATGTGCTGCTGCAGGCCACTGCGGTGGGCGCCGACGGCCGGCCGGGTCTGCCGATCCGCATCCTGACCACCACCTACACCGGTGCAACCGAGGCCAAGGCACTCGATGAGCTGGCCCGCCTGCCCGGCTGCGAGGTGCGCATCTCGCTGGATGGCCGACGCACCCGACTGCACGCCAAGGCGTGGATCTTCCGGCGTCACACGGGTTTCGGCTCGGCCTATATCGGCAGCGCCAACCTGTCGGGCGCTGCGCTCAGCGGGGGGCTGGAATGGACGGTGAAGCTGACTCAGCGCGCGCAGGAAGCCTTGTTCGAGCAGGCCCGTGCGCATTTCGAGACCCTGTGGTCCGACAGCGAATTCCAGCCTTATGACCCGGATGACCCGGTGCACCGGGAGGCACTGACGAGTGCGCTGCGCACCGAATCTGGCGAGACCTTCACCTCAGGCGCACGCATCGGGTTCTTTGATCTTCAGCCCAAGAGCTACCAGCAGGACATGCTCGAGCAGCTCGCCCTCGAGCGCGAGCAGGGTCGATGGCGCAATTTGGTTGTCGCGGCCACGGGTACCGGCAAAACAGTTGTCGCGGCATTCGACTACCGGCGCAGCGGCCAGCAGCACGGCGGCCGTCCACGGCTGCTGTTTGTGGCGCATCGGGAGGAAATCCTGCGCCAGGCCCTGCGCACCTTCCGCGAGGTGCTGCGCGACCCCGAGTTCGGCGATCTGCTCGCAGGGGGCCACGAGCCCGACAGCCCGGACCATCTGTTCGCCACCATCGACAGCGTCGACAGCCGCGATCTGCTGGCCCGCCATGGCCCAGGGCACTGGCACACCGTCATCATCGACGAGTGCCATCGCCTCGCCGGCGAGCGTTTCGACCGGCTGGCGCGCCAGATCCAACCACGCGTCCTGCTGGGACTGACCGCCACGCCTGAGCGCGGCGACGGCCAGCCCCTGACGCCCTACTTCGACCTCCGCAGCGACGGCTCGCCTGCGGTCGAGCTGCGGCTGTGGCACGCGCTGGACCTGCAATTGCTGGCGCCCTTCGAGTACTACGCCTGCGACGATGAGACCGACCTGAGCGCCGTCCCCTGGGACCGTGCGGGCGAGCGGGCCGAGCTCGATCGGCTGCTCTCAGGCAACGATGCGCGCGCCCGTGCAGTCATCCGCGAATGGGGCAGGCTGGCCGCCGACGCACGCCGCGGCCGCGCCCTGGTGTTCTGCGTCTCGGTGGCCCATGCGCAGCTGATGACCCGCCACTTCAATGCGGCCGGCCTGCCGGCGGCCTGCATCGTCGGCGATACCGATCCCGAAGAGCGTCGCCGCGCACCGCGCCGGCTCGAGCAAGGCGAACTCTGCGCGCTGGTCACCGTCGATCTCTACAACGAAGGCGTGGATCTGCCCTTTGTCGACACCCTGCTGCTGCTGCGTCCGACACAAAGCGCCGTGGTCTTCCAACAGCAGATCGGCCGCGGGCTGAGGCTCAGCCCGAACAAGGAAAGCTGTCTGGTGCTGGACTTCGTCGGCCAGCACCGCGCCGACTTCCGCTTCGATCGCCTGCTCGGAGCACTGACCGGTCAATCCCGGCGCGAACTGATCGACAGCGTGGAGCATGGCTTCGGCTCGCTGCCTGCGGGCTGCCATGTGCAACTGCAGCGCCAGACACGCGACCGCGTTCTGGCCAGCCTGCGTCAAGCGGCCAACAATCGCTGGCCACGCCTGCGCGCCGAACTGCTGGCCTATGCGGCGCAACGCCCAGGAGGCGCGCCGCTACAGCTCAGCACCTTCTTGCGCGATCAGCTCCTGAGCCTGGAGGACATCTACCGCCAGGCCACCGGCAGCAGCCCCAGCGGCTGGACCGCACTGCGCCGCGATGCTGGCCTGCTGAACTCAGCGGTCGGCCCGGAAGAGGCTTATTTCAGCCGACGCTTCGGCGATCTGCTCCACATCGAGGACACACGGCGTCTGGATGCAATGGCGGCACTGGCACGCCCAGACAGGACAGAACAAGCAGACGCGCTGACCGTGCAGATGCTGGCCTATCAGATCGACGGGCAGCACCACCAAACCGGCACCCCGGAGGACTGGACGGAACGGCTGGCGGCTCACCCGGACATCCGACAGGAGCTGGGTGAACTGACCGCACTGCTGCGGGCCCGCAGCACCCTGTCGAGCCAACCGCTGCCCGGCCTGCAAGACACGCCACTGTGCTTGCATGCGGCCTATGGCATCCGCGAGATCCTGACCGCTGTCGGCTGGCTCAGCGCCTCGCGACGTTCGCCCTTCCAGGCCGGCGTGTTGCCACTGCATGAGCGCCGCACCGAACTGCTGTTTGTCACGCTCGACAAAAGCGAGGGTTATCACGACCGCATCGCCTACCGCGACCATGCGATCAGCACGACGCACTTTCACTGGCAGAGCCAGAACAGCGCCGGCCCCGACACGGCCGCTGGCCGGCGCTATCTCGGCGCGGATACGTCGGCCGCGTCGGGCTGGCAGTTCCAGCTGTTTGTCAGATCGCGCCCCGGAACGCCTTACCGCGCCTGCGGCCCAGTGCACCTTGTATCCGCCGAAGGCAATCGACCGATGAGCGTCGTCTGGCAGTTGGTGGAGCCGCTGCCAGTGCGGCTGTTTCGCGAATTCAGCGTCCTGCGCGATGTTTGAAAGAGCGGCTCACGTACAGTCCGGCCTCTTTCTTTCCACATCCCCCCGGTTTTGCCATGACCCTGCCCGCCTGCCCCCAATGCCAGTCCACCTACACCTACGAGGACGGCGCGATGCTGGTCTGCCCCGAGTGTGCCCATGAATGGTCGCCCCAGGCGGCGGATGCGGCGCCCGAGGTCGAGGCCGCGCGGGTGGTGCGAGACGCCAACGGCCAGGTGCTGGCCGACGGCGACAGCGTCACGCTGATCAAGGACCTGAAGGTGCGCGGCTCCTCGCTGGTGATCAAGGTCGGCACCAAGGTGCGCGGCATCCGGCTGGTCGAGGGCGACCATGACATCGACTGCCGCATCGACGGCGTCGGCGCGATGCAGCTGAAGTCGGAGTTCGTCAGGAAGGCCTGAAGCCCATGCGCTCGGCCGCGCGCTTCTCGGCGGCGTAGCTCTCGCGCAGGCTGCGGCCATAGTCGGCCGGGCCGAGGTAGTCGAGCTCCTGGTCGTACTTGGCCAGCTCGGCCACATGGGCCGGGTCGTGCATCGCGGCGCGGAAGGCCTCGTGCAGCGCAGCGACGATGGCCGGCGGCAGGCCGTGCGGCCCGACCAGCCCGTAGGGCGAGGTGGCCGCAATGCCCTGCCCCAGCTCCTTGAGCGTGGGCACATTCGGCCAGCGCCGGGTGCGGTGCTCGGCCAGCGTCGCCAGCAGGCGCAGCCGGCCGGAATCGACGAAGGGCGCGAAGCCGTTGGAGTTGATGCCCATCGTCACCTGGCCGGAGGCCACCGCCAGCATCTGCTCGGAGGTGCCCTTGTAGGGCACATGCACGTAGCTGAAGCCGCGCCGCGCGGCGAGCTCCTCCATCACCACATGCGGCGTGGTGCCGACGCCGTTGGTCGACACCGTCAGCTCGCCCGGCCGGGCCCGCGCGAAGGCGACCACATCCTCGAAGCTGCGCAGCGCGCTGCCGGCGGGCACCAGCAGGCCGAAGGTGACGCCGGAGATCTGCAGGATCGGCGTGGTGTCGCGGATCGGGTCCCACAGCACCTTCTGGATGTGCGGGGCGCGCAGCGCCGGGTGTGGCAGCTGCGCGATCGTGTAGCCGTCGGGCGCAGCCTGCTGCAGCACCGGCATGGCCAGCGTGCCGCCAGCGCCGGCCCGGTTCTCGACGATCACCCGCTGGCCGAGCTGGCGCCCGGCCAGATCGGCCAGCAGCCGCATCGTCAGGTCGGTGGCGCCGCCCGCCGGCCAGGGCACCCACAGCGTGATCGGGCGCGAGGGGAAACGGCCCTCGCCACTCGCGGAGGCCGCCGCGCCGGGCTGCGCCCGCGCCGCCAGCACGCCCGCCGGCCCGGCCG
>JAUPTP010000281.1 GCA_030918015.1 Pseudomonadota bacterium | reverse complement strand
GGTGGTGTTGAAGTAGGTGGCGCCGCCGGTGGTGATGTGGAAGGCACCGGACTGGATCGCGGCGATGCCCTCGGCCACCAGCGCGGCGCGGCAGTCGATCAGGCGCGCGATCTCGGCGCCGTAGGCCAGGGCCTTGCGCGGGATGTCCTCGTAGTCGCTCTCGTCGGGCTGGCCGAGGTTGGCGGTGTAGGCGCAAGGGACGGCGCCCTTGGCGCGCATCCAGTGCACGGCGGCCGAGGTGTCGAGACCGCCCGAGAAGGCGATGCCGACCTTCTGGCCGGCGGGGAGGTTTTGCAGGATGGTGGCAGACATGACGCTCTGTTGACGGTCGTGACGCCGCGACACCGCGACGACAGGATGAACGGAAGGAATCCGCGATTGTCGCAAACTTGGGGCGCGGATCGAAGCCTCCTCGCGCACGGCGCGCATGTCCCCGCGCCGGCGGCGGCCCCGGCGCCCGGCTAGACTGGGGCCGGGTGCCGGATCGACAGGATCGCCAGGCAGGTCAAGCGCGAAGGTCGGGCCGCCTCGCGGGCCCTGTCCTGCCGGAGCGTCAACCGATGAGCCTGTCCGCCTCCCCCAGCGGCGTCGAGATCCTCGCCACCACCCTCTTCGTGCTTGCGCTGCTGCACACCTTCGCCGCCAAGCGGATCGAAGGTCTGGCGCACCGCCATCCCCGCCACGAAGGCCTCTTCCACCTGCTCGGCGAGGTCGAGGTCGTCTTCGGCTTCTGGGCCCTCGTGCTGGTGCTGACGATGGCGCTCGGTGCCGGCGGCGGCACCGCACTGGCCTATGCCGAGTCGCGCAACTACACCGAGCCGCTGTTCGTCTTCGTGGTCATGGTGATCGCCGGCTCGCGGCCGATCCTGGAGACGGTGATGCGCGCGGTGACCGCGCTGTCGGCACGGGCGGGCACGCGCGCCGCGCCGCTGGCGGCGGCCTGGCTCGGACTGGCCGCGGTGCCGCTGCTGGGCTCGCTGATCACCGAGCCGGCGGCGATGACCCTCGCCGCGCTGCTGCTGGCGCCGCGCGTGTTCCGCCCGGACGTGCCGGAACGGCTGAAGTACCTCGCGCTGGGCGTGCTGTTCGTCAACGTCTCGATCGGCGGCACGCTGACCGCCTATGCCGCGCCGCCGGTGCTGATGGTGGCCGGCGTCTGGGGCTGGGACAGCGGCTTCATGCTGGTGACCTTCGGCGGCAAGGCCGCGCTGGCGGTGCTGATCAACGCCAGCGTGGCGGTGTGGATGCTGCGCCGGCCGCTGAGTGCGCCGCCCCCGGCCGCCACGGCACCGGCCCCCGAGCGCCGGCCGGTGCCGTGGCCGGTGACCGCGGTGCATGCCGCGCTGCTGGCCGGCGTGGTGCTGACCGCGCACCATCCGGTCGTGTTCCTGGGCCTGTTCATGCTCTTCCTGGGCTTCACCCAGGCCTACGCCCGCCACCAGGACCCGCTGCTGCTCAAGGAGGCGCTGCTGGTGGGCTTCTTCCTGGCCGGGCTGGTGGTGCTCGGCGGCCTGCAGCGCTGGTGGCTGCAGCCGCTGGTGTCGGGGCTGGAGCCGCTGGCGCTCTTCTTCGGCGCGCTCGGCCTGACGGCGATCACCGACAACGCCGCGCTCACCTACCTGGGCGCCCAGATCTCCGGCCTCGGCGAGGGCGCGAAGTACATGCTGGTGGCAGGCGCGGTCGCCGGCGGCGGCCTGACGGTGATCGCCAATGCGCCCAACCCGGCCGGTGCGGCGCTGCTGCGCCGCGGCTTCCACGGCCAGTCGATCACCGCCGGCGGCCTGCTGGCCGGCGCACTGGCGCCCACGCTGGTGGCCGGCGCGGCCTTCCTGCTGCTCTGAGCGGCCGAGAAACAGGACGGCAACGGCGCTGCACACTGGCTGCACAAAGGGCCGGCATCGTCACGGGTCATGACGACACCGATGATTCCTCGCCGCACCTTCACCCTGTCCTTGCTGGCCGCCTCGCTGGCCGGCGCCTGCAGCGCCACGCCCATGAATGCCGCCTCCAGCGCCGCGCGCACGCCCGCCAGCCCGCCCCCGCCCTTCGACCCGGAGCGCGGCTACCAGCGCCGCGAGGTGCGCGCCGGAGACCGCACGGTCGTCGTGCGCGCCTGGGAGGGGCTGGCCTATGTCAGCCGCCCAGTCGAGCCGCAGTGGCAGGTGATGAACCTCTACATCCCCGAGGCCTATTTCCAGGGCGAGCGCATCGGGCGCCACGACGCACGCACCGCGCCGATCTTCCTGCCCAACTCGATCGGCGGCTACATGCCGGCCAGGCCGGGCACGCCCGAAGGTCGCTTCGGCCCGCCGCCGGCGCCCGGCCAGACGCCGCCGCCCTCGGCGATCGCGGTGGCGCTGACCCGCGGCCTGGTGGTGGCCTCGCCCGGCGCGCGCGGACGCACGCTGCAGGCCGCCGACGGCACCTGGACGGGCAAGGCGCCGGCGGCGATCGTGGACCTGAAGGCGGCCGTGCGCTTCCTGCGCCACCATGACGCGGCGATGCCGGGCGACAGCGCGCGCATCATCTCCAACGGCACCAGCGCCGGCGGCGCGATGTCCGCGCTGCTGGGCGCCAGCGGCAACAGCGCGGACCACGAGGACGAACTGCGCGCGCTGGGCGCGGCACCGGCCCGCGACGACATCTTCGCCGTCTCGGCCTACTGCCCGATCACCGACCTGGAGCACGCCGACGCCGCCTACGAGTGGCAGTTCGGCCACGCGCACGACTACCGCCGCATCGAGATGTCGATGCTCGACTACCGGGTGCAGCGCCGCGAGGTGGCCGGCACCCTCACGGCCGAGCAGATCGCGCTGGCGCAGGCGCTCCGGGCCAGCTTCCCGGCCTACCTGAACACGCTCGGCCTGCGCGACGCCGCCGGCCGGCCGCTGCAGCTCGACGCCAGCGGCCGCGGCAGCTTCCTCGATCAGGTCAGGGCGCTGGTGATGGCCTCGGCACAGCAGGCGCTCGACGCCGGGGCCGACCTGTCCTCGCGGGGCTGGCTGCGCATCGCCGCCGGCCGGGTGATCGACATGGACTTCGACGCCTACGTCCTGGCCGCCACGCGCATGAAGCTGCCGCCCGCCTTCGACGGCGTGGCGCTGGACACCGGCGAGAACCAGCTCTTCGGCAGCCGCACGGTCGACAAGCGCCACTTCACCGCGTTCTCGGCGCAGCACAGCCGGATGGCCGGCGCCAGCCGCGCCGACGAGCGCACGGTGCGCATGATGAACCCGATGCACTACATCGGCCAGAGCGCGGCCACCGTGGCGCCGCACTGGCGCATCCGCCACGGCACGATGGACCGCGACACCTCGCTGGCGGTGCCGGTCATGCTGGGCACGCTGCTGGCGCAGAACGGCATCGACGTCGACCTGGCCCTGCCCTGGGACCGCCCGCACAGCGGCGACTACGACCTGGACGAGCTCTTCGCCTGGATCGACCGGGTGACGGCCAGCGCACGCTGAACGCCACGACCGCGATCAGTCGTGGTCGTGGTCGTGGTCGTGGTCGTGGTCGCAGGCCCAGGACAGCATGACGTCGCGGCCCAGCACCTGCCACTCGACGCAGCGGCCCACCGGCAGCGTCACCTTGGTCGGCACATGGCCGAAGGGCAGACCGGTCAGGATCGGCACCGGGCAGACCGAGCGCAGATGCGCCACCATGGTCTTGAGCGTGTAGCCGCGGTCCAGCGGCGACTTGCGCCAGCCGCCGAAGTCGCCCAGCAGCACCGCCTGCTGCGCCGCCAGCACGCCGGCCTGGTGCAGCTGCAGCAGCATGCGCTCGACCCGGTAGGGATGCTCGTTGATGTCCTCGACGAAGAGGATACCGCCCTGGATGCGCGGCCAGTGCGGCGTGCCCAGCAGCGAGCACAGCACCGTCAGATTGCCGCCCCACAGCACGCCGTGGCCGTGCCGGCCATCGAAGCCGGCCTCGGTGCGAAAGCCCACCGCCTCGAGCTCGCCGCTCATGGCCTCGAGAAAGCAGTCGGGCGTGAGGTCGTCCAGGCCGCCGGAGCCGTCGCCGTCGGTGCGGCCGAAGTCCTCGATGCCCAGCGGGCCGTGCCAGCTGGTGCGCCCGGTGTGCGCCAGCAGCGCCAGCTGCAGCGCGGTCTGGTCGCTGTAGCCCACCCAGCGGGTGCCGCGGTCGACCGCCGCGGCCAGCCGGTCCCACTCGATGCGGTCGAGCAGCCGGGTCAGGCCGTAGCCGCCGCGGGTGGCCAGCGCGATCGAGGGCGCCGCATCGGCGACGCGGTGCAGCGCCGCCAGCCGGGTGTCGTCGTCGCCGGCGAAGCGCTGGAACTTGGCGGTCGCGCTGGCGTCGACCGTCACCGCGAAGCCCAGCCGCTCCAGCCGGGAGGCGGCGCGGCGCAGGTCGGGCGCGCGCATCACCACGCCGGAGGGACTGTAGAGGGTCAGCGTCGGCCGGGCCGCGCT
>JAUPTP010000280.1 GCA_030918015.1 Pseudomonadota bacterium | reverse complement strand
GCTCGATCATCTTCGGCATGGTGCTGATCGGCCTGACCTACACCGGCATCGACCAGGACTTCTACCTCGTCTTCCTCGGCGGCATGCTGCTGCTGGCGGTGATCTTCAACAACATCGTGCGCAAGCGCGTGACCGGGGAGCGCTGAGATGGGCCGCCTCGAATCCTTTTCTCCCGCCGTGCCGGGCGCGCCGCTGATCGAGGTGCGCGACGTCGTCAAGCACTTCGGCCCGGTGATCGCGCTGGGCGGCGTGTCGATGAAGGTGCATGCCGGCGAGGTGCTGTGCCTGCTGGGCGACAACGGCGCGGGCAAGTCGACGCTGATCGGCACGCTCTCGGGCGTGCACCGCCCGACCCGCGGCGAGCTGCTCATCGAAGGCCGCCCGGCCGACTTCCGCAGCCCCCGCGACGCGCTGGACGCCGGCATCGCGACCGTCTTCCAGGACCTGGCGATGATTCCGCTGATGTCGGTGACGCGCAACTTCTTCATGGGGCGCGAGCCGGTGAAGGGCTGGGGGCCGCTCCGGCGCTTCGACCTGGCCACCGCCGACCGCATCACCCACGACGAGATGCAGCGCATCGGCATCGACGTGCGCGACCCGCAGCAGGCGGTGGGCACGCTCTCCGGCGGCGAGCGCCAGTGCGTGGCCATCGCCCGCGCGGTCCACTTCGGCGCCAAGGTGCTGATCCTGGACGAGCCGACCTCGGCGCTGGGCGTGGCGCAGACCTCGATGGTGCTGAAGTACATCCACCAGGTCCGCGCCCGGGGCCTGGGCGTCATCTTCATCACCCACAACGTGCGCCACGCCTACGCGGTGGGCGACCGCTTCACGGTGCTCAACCGCGGCCGCACGCTGGGCACCCACGCCAAGCACGAGATCGCGATGGACGAGCTGCAGAACCTGATGGCCGGCGGCAAGGAGCTGCAGGGCGTCAGCGCCGAGCTCGGCGGAACCATCTGAGCCGTCTCTTTTCCCCCTCCCACATCACCGGACGAGGTTCCGACATGACACAACCCACCCCGCACGCGGGCCACTTCACCCTGGCCGTCTCCTCCGAGATGGTCTTCCTGGACCTGCCGCCGGTCGAGCGAGTGCGCCGCATCCATGCGCTTGGCTTCCAGGTCGAGATCTGGGACTGGACGAAGCACGACCTCGCCGCGCTGGCCGCCACCGGCGCCACCTTCTCGTCGATGACCGGCTACACCACCGGCCGGCTGGCCGACGACGCCGGCGCCGACGAGCTGCTGCGCACCGCCGCGATGTCGGTGCCCGTCGCCAAGGACCTGGGCATCCCGCGCCTGAACCTGCACGGCACCGGCCTGGGCGATCGCGGCCTGCCGGTGCAGCCCTGCGAGACGGTCACCGGCGCGATGTGGCTGAAGGCGCGCGACACGCTCTCGCGCCTGGCCGACCTGGGCGAGCGCCACGGCGTGACCTTCATGCTCGAGAACCTGAACCTGCCTCTCGACCATCCCGGCACGCCCTTCGGCCGCGCCGAGGACACGCTGGCCCTGGTCTCGAGCGTCAACCGTCCCGCCCACCTCGGCCTGAACCTCGACCTCTATCACGCGCAGATCGGCGAGGGCAACCTGATCGAGCTGTGCCGGCGCTGTCTGCCGTGGATCGCCGAGATCCAGGTCGCCGACGTGCCCGGCCGCTGCGAGCCCGGCACCGGCGAGATCCACTACGCCGGCATCGCCCGTGCGCTGGCCGCGATGGGCTGGCGCGGCACGGTCGGCCTGGAGGCCTTCGCCTCCAGCGACAGCGAGCTGGCCCTGCGCCGCTTCCGCGAGGCCTTCACGGTCTGAGCCCCACGCTCGCCCCGCTCCCGCAAGAACCGCCCGTTCACAGAAAGCCCGACTCCATCATGAGCAAGAAGACCCTCCGCATGGCGCTGATCGGCGCCGGCCGCATCGGCAGCTTCCACGCCGAGACCATCGCCCGCCGCATCCCCGAGGCCGAGCTGGCCGCTGTGGCCGATCCGGCCCCCGGCGCCGCGCGCCGCCTGGCCGACACGCTGGGCTGCGAGCGCGCCCTCGCCGACGTGACCGAACTCTGGCAGGACAGCACCATCGACGCGGTGCTGATCGCCACGCCGGCGCGCTTCCACACGCCGCTGGCCGAGGCGGCGGCCGAAGCCGGCAAGCATGTGTTCTGCGAGAAGCCGATGGCGCTGACGCTGGAAGAGGCCGACCGCGTGATCGCCGCCGCCCGCGCCAACGGCGTGCACCTGCAGGTCGGCTTCAACCGCCGCTGGGACCGCGCCTTCGCCGAGGGGCGCGCGGCCATCGACGCCGGGCGCATCGGCACGCCGCAGCTGCTGCGCTCGCTCACCCGCGACCCCGGCCCCTGGGGGGGCGATCCGGCCCGCGTGCCGCCGAACACCATCTTCTACGAGACGCTGATCCACGACTTCGACACGCTGCTGTGGCTGAACCCGGGCGCCCGAGCGGTCGAGGTGACCGCGATCGCCGACGCGCTGGTGCGCCCGGACGCGCGCGCCAGCGGCCACCTCGACACGGCGGTGGTGACGATCCGCTTCGACAACGGCGCCATCGCGGTGGCCGAGGCCAACTTCAGCGCGCTGTACGGCTACGACATCCGCGGCGAGGTCTTCGGCTCGGGCGGCATGGTGACGATGGGCGACGTGCAGCGCTCGAGCCTGCGCGTCTTCGACCACGCCGGCGTCTCCAGCGACACCTGGCGCCTGGACACCCATCACTTCCCCGAGGCCTACACCGCGCAGATCCAGCACTTCGTCGACGTGGTGCAGCAGCGCGCCGACGCCCGCGGCCCGACCGGCCAGGACGCGCGCGCGGCCCTGGCGGTGGCGCTGGCCTGCATCACCTCGGTCCGCGAGAATCGCGCGGTGCGCCTGACGGAGATCGACGGGCGCTGATCTCCCCTCTTCTTCTCTTGCCTCGCCTGCCCATGACCCGCAAAGCCACCGCCGAGGACGTCGCGCTCGCCGCCGGCGTGTCGCGCTGGAGCGTGACCCGCGCGCTCACCCCCGGCGCGATCATCTCCGACAAGACCCGCGCCGCCGTCATGGCCGCGGCCGAGCAGCTGGGCTACCGGCCCAACCTGCTCGCGCGCAGCCTCAACACCAAGACGACGCATCAGGTCGCGGTGCTGGTGGACGACTTCGCCAACCCGCACAAGCTGGTGGCGCTGGAGCGGCTCACCGCCGCGCTGCAGGCCGAGGACCGGGTGGCGATGCTGATCCACATCGGCCGCCACTTCGACCACGCGCATGCGCTGCTGCACGCCGGGCAGCGCATGGTCGACGCGGTGGTGCTGCTGGGCACCGACTTCCGCGACGAGACGCTGCAGGCCGCGCACGAGGCCGGCAGCCCGCCGCTGTTCGTGCTGGCGCGCGAGAGCGCGGTGGCGGGCATCGCCTCGGTGTCGTGCGATGCCGAGGGCTCGATGCGTGAGATCGTGGCGCACCTGGCGGCGCGCGGCTACCGCCGGCCCGGCTTCATGAGCGGGCCGGTGGCGCTGTCGACCGGCCTGGGGCGCCAGCGCCACCACGCGGCCTTCTGGGCGGCCCACGGCGTGACGGCCGTGCCGGAGCTGGCCGCCGGCGCCTACGACCGCCATGCGGCAGCCGCCGCGCTGCGCCGCTACCTGGCCGAGGTGCCGGCGCATGACCGCATCGACGTGCTGGTGTGCGAGAACGACGTGCTGGCCCTGGGCGCCGCCGACGTGGCCCGCCACGAGGCCGGGCTGCGGGTGCCGCAGGACCTGGCCATCGTCGGCTACGACGGCAGCGACCTGGCCGGCCTGGCCGGCTTCGACCTGACCACCTTCGAGCAGCCGATGGAGGCGATGGCGCACACGCTCGTCGAGATGCTGCTGGGCCGGCGCGCGCCGGAGCCGGTGGCGCTGCCCGGCCGGCTGGTCGTGCGCGGCTCGACCTGATCCCCCCACGCCTGGCGGCGACAAGGAGCCTGCGCGATGCATCCCGGCGAACCCTGGGCCCTGGCCGCAGCGCGGGCCACGCCCGCCCCGGCCTGGCCCGAGAACGGCCCCGAGGCCCTGCTGCGGCAGGTCAGCGAGGCGCTGCCGCACTTCAGCCCGCAGCTGCGGCGCATCGCCGACCATGTGCTGCTGCACGGCGAGCGCATCGCGCTGGAGCGCATCCAGGACGTGGCGCGCCGCTGCGAGGTCCAGCCCTCGGCGGTGGTGCGCTTCGCCAAGCAGCTCGGCCTGAGCGGCTTCCACGAGCTCAAGCGCCGGCTCGCGCGCGGGCGGGCCCTGCATCGGCTGCCGCGCACCGACCGGGACCGGATCCGGGACGATGTGCCCTCGCAGCAGGCGCGCGAGGCCGCCGAGATCGCCTGTGCCTGCATCGATGGCGCGGTCGCCGAGGTGCGGCGGCTGCAGCAGACGCTGCCGCTGCAGCGGCTGGCGCAGGCGATCGCGCTGCTGGCCGGGG
>JAUPTP010000279.1 GCA_030918015.1 Pseudomonadota bacterium | reverse complement strand
GTAGGTGACCTTGGTGACCTCGCCGCCGTCGGCCTCGAAGATGATGGCGGTCTTGTCGCCCAGGCCGCGCTCGACGTTGCGGTCCAGGCAGTTGTAGGAGGCGTTGAGCGTGCCGTCCTCGAACCATTTGAAGAACGGCGCCTCGGCCTGGTTGAGCGTCTTGGTGAACGGCGTCTTCCAGCTGATCAGCTCGCGGGCCAGATCCGCCCAGTAGCCCTCGTAATCCGCATCGGCCTTGGCGCACAGCGCCTCGTAGGCGGCCATGCCGGACACCGCAGCATTGGCCATGAAGGCCTCGGAAGGCATGTAGAGCTTGGTATCGGGGGTGTTCTCGGCTTGGGTCACGCGTGTCTCCTGCGGTGAAAAAGTGCCGGACCTGACAGTAGGCAGGGGCTCTTACGAAGCCCTTACTTTGCAAATCCCGTTCCTGCCGTGCTAGCCCGTCATCCCGGGCCTGGCGGGCGATTCCCGCTTCATCCTGACACGCTCGCCCGCCTAGAATCCGCTGGTTTTCCCTGAATCCACTGTGAAACAGGATCCACGAGAACGTCCCGACCTCGCGGCAAACCCTGTCACATACCCGGTGAAAACCCTGAATCCCCTTGCACGGAAAAAATCACTCGCTCATGGCTCAACCCCGTCCCCCCGCCGCCGGAAACCCCCACCCGCTGTCGCGGCTGATCTTTGCCAGCCGCTGGCTGCAGCTGCCGCTCTATCTCGGTCTGATCCTGGCCCAGGGCGTGTATGTCTTCCAGTTCTGGAAGGAGCTGGTGCATCTGATCGAGGCCGCCTTCGGTGATCTGCATGCGCTCGACATCCTGGTGCAGAGCATCGGCTACAAGAGCACGGCGCCGGTCACGGCGCTGAACGAGACCATCATCATGCTGGTGGTGCTCGGCCTGATCGACGTGGTGATGATCTCCAACCTGCTGATCATGGTGATCGTCGGCGGCTACGAGACCTTCGTGTCGCGGCTGAACCTGCAGGGCCACCCCGACCAGCCGGAGTGGCTCGACCATGTCAACGCCTCGGTGCTGAAGGTCAAGCTGGCCACCGCGATCATCGGCATCAGCTCGATCCACCTGCTCAAGACCTTCATCAACGCCGACAACTACAGCGAGAAGACGCTGCTGTGGCAGACGCTGATCCATGTGGCCTTCCTGTTCTCGGCCATCGCGATCGCCACCGCCGACCGGATCATGCATCCGCACACCCCGGCCGCCGTGCCGCACGACGGCGCCGGCCGCCACTGACCGGCCGGCTCCTCGCCGCGCGGTCGCTCAGGGCTGCGCGGCCGTGATCGTCGGCGCGCTCGCCTCCGGCGTCGGGCAGGTGGCCTCGGCCGCGCCGGCGAGCACCGGCCTCAGCATCGGCGCCATCGACTTCAGGATCTGCGTGGGCAGCGCGCTGGTGAAGCGGTAGCCGCCCGCCTCCGGCCCCAGCACGAAGGCGGTGAGCGTGCCGAAATGGCGCGGGCCCAGATAGAACACGAAGGTGGCCGTGCGGCTGGTCACCTTCGAGGCCGCCAGGCCGCCGCCGCGGGCATAGGTGTTGAGCCGGTTGTCGCCGGTGCCGGTCTTGCCGCCGATCGGCAGCGGCTCGTGACCGGCCTCGTCGAGCACGCCCTTGAGACGCCGCGCCGTGCCCTCGCTCACCACCAGGCCCAGCGCCCGGCGCAGCGTGGCGGCCACCTCCGGCGCCATCACCGCCTCGCCGCGCACGGGCTGGCGCCGCAGCGTCGCCTCGTAGGGCGAGCCGGCGGCGAAATGCAGCCGGTCGATGTGCACCGTCGGCTGGCGCCAGCCGTCGTTGACGATGATGCCCATCAGCTCGGCCAGCGCCGCCGGCCGGTCGCCGGAGCTGCCGATCGAGGTCGCATAGGACGGCACCAGCGTCTCGAACGGGAAGCCCACCTTCTTCCACTGCGCGTGGATCTTGGCGAAGGCCTCGACCTCCAGCAGCTGCAGGATGCGGCTGTTCTGGCCCCTCCGGGCCTTGCTGCGCATCAGCCAGGCGTAGGACTGCTCGCGCTCGGTGGCCCCGGCGTCGAGCACCTGCTCGAGCGTGGCCTCGGGATGGCCGCGCAGGTGGGCCGCCACCCACAGCTCCAGCGGATGCAGCCGCGCCAGGTAGCCGCGGTCGGCCAGCGAGTAGTTGCCCGGCGCGTGGCGCTTGTAGAGCGTCTCGAGATGGTCGTCCTTCAGCGCCGCACCCGGCAGGTGGCGGCGGATGTAGGCGGAGAAGTCGGCCTGCGAGCCCTCCGGCTCGACCGAGCGGTAGATCACCGCCAGCCGCGGCGCGGTGCGGTTGACGCTCTCGGCCAGGCGGTCGAGCACCTCCGCCGGCGCCTTGCCGTGGTGGCGCTGGTAGAACTTGCGCATGAACTGCCGCCCTTCCTTGTTGATGAAGAGCTTGAGCAGTTCCTGGCGGCGCGGGTGGTCGTCGTCGCCCTCGAGGATGTCGCTGGCATCGCTCGAGGCGTGGTACATGTGGTGGTAGACGATGTCGCGCATCAGCCGGATGAACGGCAGGTTCAGCGAGTCGCGCAGCGCCTCGTACATCGTCGGCAGCCGGCCGTTGTCGGCCGAGTGGAAGTTGGCGAAGACATGCGCGCCGCCGCCGGTGAAGAAGCTCTCGCCGGGGCTGGCCGAGTAGCGGCGCTGCATCGCCGCCTCCAGCATCGCCTCGAGCGCATGGTCGCCCGGGGCCGACAGCCAGTCGATCGCCCAGCGCGTCAGCCGGTCCTTCGAGCCGACCTCGACGGCCGCGAGCTGCGCGCGGTTCATGCCTGCATACTGGCGGTGCAGCCCGGCGACGATGTCGAGGTAGGTCGCCAGCGTGCGCAGCTTGGCGGTCGAGCCCAGCTCCAGCTTGGCGCCGCCGTTGATGTCGAAGGGCTGGTCGAGGTTGTCGGTCTGCACCCGCACCAGGTTGGCGCCCTCGGTGCGCTCGTAGAGGGTGAAGCTGTAGAGCAGCCGGGCCGGGTCGCCCTGCTCGAGCAGCTGGTAGCCGAGCAGGCCGGCCTCGCGGGCCACGGCCGGATCGCGCAGCTGGTGCAGCCGCGCGGAGATCTCGCGCTGCAGGCGGCCGTCGATCGGGCTGGACACGCTCAGATCAAAGCGGTCGAGCTCGTACAGGCGCGGCGTGCCCAGCATCCCGGCCAGCTGCACCCGCAGCAGGGACGCGGCATTGCGCTCGCCGAACTCCAGGTTCGGGATCGGCCCGGCGTGGCTGGCGCGCACCGCCAGCGGCGCGGCCAGGGCCGCATCGCGCAGCGCCGGGCCGATGATGCCCTCGGCGGCGAGCAGGCGCAGGTAGCTGGCGGTCATCGCCATGAGCTGCTCGTGCCCCGGTCCGAAGAAGTGCGCCGGGCGGCGCTGCGCGATCAGCAGGCTCAGCACGCGCCGCAGCGCCAGGCCGCGCTCGGCCAGGCCCTCGGCCTGCTCGCCCGGCTCGGCCAGCCGCCGGTTGCTGAGCGCCACATCGGCGCCATACCAGGCCGCCAGCCCGTCGCTGACCCCGTGCACCTCGCCCCAGCCGCGCTGCGCGCCCAGCGGCAGGCTGTTGAGGTAGTCGAGCAGGATGCGCCGGCGCGCCGCCACCGTCTCCTCGCCCTCCCGGTAGGCCCGCACCGAGGCCGAGACCATCTGCAGGTACTTGTCGTGCGCCGAGGCGGTGCGCCCCTCCGGCGAGTGGCGGAACTTCTCGGTCTGCGTCGCCAGCGTGCTGCCGCCCGCCGCAGCATGGCCCTCGTCGGCCACGGCGATCACCTGATCGACGACCGCCTTGCCCAGGCGGTTCCACTCGATGGCCGGGTTGTGCCGCGGCTCGCTCTCGTCGAGCACCTCGCGGTTCTCGATGAAGCCCAGCATGCGCGCCACCACCGGGGGCACCTCGGTCTCGGTGGCGTAGGTGTGCAGCGGAAAGCGCGAACGGAACAGCGGCTCGCCACGGCAGTCGAGCACCCGCAGGCCCGCCTGCACCCGCTCGGGGTAGGGCGGGAAGAAGCCGCGGTCCATGAACTCCTGCAGCGCCGGCGACTGCTGCGCCTGCGCGGTCAGCACATAGCCGCGCGAGGCCAGCGACGCCAGGAACTCGGGCATGCGGGTGTAGCCCATGCGCTGGTCGCTCGGACCGGTGCGCGGATAGCGGCTGCCGGCCGCCGGTTCGGGCCGCACCTCGTGGCGCAGCTGCGCCGACCACTCGGCGAAGAAGCGCGCCTGCAGCGTCGAGGTGCGCATCTCCCACATCGCCACATGCGTCAGCCCGGCGAGCACCACCGCCGCCGTGCCCCAGCGCGCCAGCACGCCGGGCCAGCGTCGCCCCCCGACCGGCCCCGCCGCTGGGGCGGAACCGGGCTCGGATTCGCGGGCATCGGGGGTGCGGGAACGGTCGTCTTCGCCTGGGCTCATGGTGCCGGCACCGGTACGGTGCTTTTCACAAAAG
>JAUPTP010000278.1 GCA_030918015.1 Pseudomonadota bacterium | reverse complement strand
TTTCGGTGCGGAGCGCCCTTCAGGGCAGCGCAGACCGTGCCGAAGGCCGCTCCAAGTCTTGTCATTCGTCGAACGACCTGATCGAAACCTGTGGAGTGCTGTTCATGCTGATGAATTCGATGGCGCCGGACTGGCTCTGGCTCTTCTTCGGGGCGGTGGTGCTGCTGGCCCTGTTCGTGGACTTCGTCGTGCTGCGCAAGCAGGGCGCTCATGAGGTGAGCGTCAAGGAGGCGCTGAACTGGTCGCTGGTCTGGGTGGGCCTGAGCCTGGCGTTCAACGGCCTGCTGTGGTGGGCCACCTGGCGCGAGCACGGCACCGAGATCGCCAACACCCGCGCGCTCGAGTTCCTGACCGGCTACCTGATCGAGAAGTCGCTGGCCGTCGACAACATCTTCGTCTTCCTGATGATCTTCACCTACTTCGCGGTGCCGCCGTCGTACCAGAAGCGGGTGCTGATGATCGGCATCATCGGCGCGATGGTGCTGCGCACGGTGCTGATCCTGGTGGGGGCCTGGCTGATCGCGCAGTTCCACTGGATCCTGTATGTCTTCGGTGCCTTCCTGCTGATCACCGGCATCAAGATGTGGTGGGCGGCCGGTCAGGAGCCTGACCTGGAGAGCAACCCGGCGCTGAAGCTGCTGCGTCGCGTGATGCCGGTCAGCAAGAACTTCGATGGCGAAAAGTTCTTCACCGTCGAGAACGGCAAGCGCATCGCCACGCCGCTGCTGCTGGTCATCGCGCTGGTGGGCATCACCGACGTGATCTTCGCGGTCGATTCGATCCCTGCGATCTTCGCGATCACCGGCGACCCCTTCATCGTGCTGACCTCGAACATCTTCGCGATCCTGGGTCTGCGTGCGATGTACTTCCTGCTGGCGGCGATGGCCTCGAAGTTCCATCTGCTGAGCTACGGCCTGGCGGTCATCCTGGCCTTCATCGGTACCAAGATGCTGTTGATCGATCTGGTCAAGATCCCGGTCTTCGCTTCGCTGGGCGCCGTGATCGGTATCCTGGCCCTGACGATGTGGCTGAGCGTGCGCACCGCGCCGAAGCTGCCAGTCAAGAACGGCTGACCTGACGGCCCGAGTCCGTCACACCCGCGAAAGCGGGTGCCCACGAGGCCCATGAAAAAAGCCGCCCCTCGGGGCGGCCTTTTCGCATCGTGCGAAGTGCAGCGAGCCGATTACAGCAGCGACTTCAGGATGCGGCCCATCTCGCTGGGGTTGCGGGTGACCTTGAAGCCGCACTCTTCCATGATGGCGAGCTTGGCATCAGCGGTGTCGGCGCCGCCCGAGATCAGGGCGCCGGCGTGGCCCATGCGCTTGCCCGGAGGGGCGGTGACGCCGGCGATGAAGCCGACGACCGGCTTCTTCATGTGGTCCTTGACCCAGCGGGCGGCCTCGGCCTCGTCCGGGCCGCCGATCTCGCCGATCATGATGACCGCGTCGGTGTCCGGATCGTCGTTGAAGGCGCGCATCACGTCGATGTGCTTCAGGCCGTTGATCGGGTCGCCGCCGATGCCCACCGCCGACGACTGGCCGATGCCCAGCTCGGTCAGCTGCGCGACGGCTTCATAGGTCAGCGTGCCCGAGCGCGAGACCACGCCGATGCGACCCTTGCGGTGGATGTGACCGGGCATGATGCCGATCTTGATCTCGTCGGGCGTGATCAGGCCGGGGCAGTTGGGGCCCAGCAGCAGCGTTTGCTTGCCGCCGGCAGCAACTTTCGCCTTCATCTTGTTGCGCACTTCCAGCATGTCCCGCACGGGGATGCCTTCGGTGATGCAGATCGCGAGGTCCAGGTCGGCTTCCACCGCTTCCCAGATGGCGGCGGCTGCGCCCGCGGGCGGCACGTAGATCACCGAGACGGTGGCGCCTTGCGCTTGAGCGGCTTCCTTGACCGAGGCGTAGATGGGGATGTCCGAGAACGACTCGCCGGCCTTCTTCGGGTTCACGCCGGCGACGAACGCGTTCTTGCCGTTGGCATAGGCCTGGCAGCCCAGCGTGTGGAACTGGCCGGTCTTGCCGGTGATGCCCTGGGTGATGACGCGGGTGTCCTTGTTGATCAGGATGCTCATGTCTTGCTCTTTCCTCGTTCGCTCAGGGCTTACTTGACGGCTTCGACGATCTTCGTCGCGGCCTCGGCCATCGTGTCGGCGCTGATGATCGGCAGGCCCGAATCCTTCAGGATCTGCTTGCCCAGCTCCTCGTTCGTGCCCTTCATGCGCACGACCAGCGGCACGGTCAGGTTGACCGCGCGGCTGGCGGTCACCACGCCGTTGGCGATGGTGTCGCACTTCATGATGCCGCCGAAGATGTTGACCAGGATGCCCTTGACGTCCGGGTTCTTCAGCATCAGCTTGAAGGCTTCCGTGACCTTCTCGGCCGTGGCGCCACCGCCGACGTCCAGGAAGTTGGCCGGCTCGCCGCCGAACAGCTTGATGGTGTCCATCGTCGCCATCGCCAGACCCGCGCCGTTGACCAGGCAGCCGATGTTGCCGTCCAGGCTGATGTAGGCCAGATCGAACTTCGAGGCCTCGACCTCGGCCGGATCCTCTTCGTCCAGATCGCGGTAGGCCACGATCTCGGGATGGCGGAACAGCGCGTTGGAGTCGAAGTTGAACTTCGCGTCCAGCGCCATCAGGTTGCCCTTGCTGTCACGGTTGAGCGGGTTGATCTCGACCAGCGAGGCATCCGTCTCCATGTAGCAGCGGTACAGGTTCTTGAACAGCGACACGGCCTGGTCGACCGTGTGGCCTTCCATGCCGATGGCGCGCGCGATCTTGGCCGCCTGCTCGTCGGTCAGACCGGCCAGCGGGTCGATCATCTCGGTGATGATCTTCTCAGGGGTCGAGTGCGCGACCTCCTCGATGTCCATGCCGCCTTCCGAGGAGGCGATGAACGCCACGCTCTGCGTGCCGCGGTCGGTGACCAGCGAGACGTAGAACTCACGGCCGATGTCGGCGCCGTCCTCGATGTACAGGCGGCGGACCTTCTGGCCTTCCGCGCCGGTCTGGTGCGTGACCAGCTGCATGCCCAGGATGTCGGTGGCGCGCGCACGCACGTCGTCGAGCGTCTTGGCGACCTTCACGCCGCCGCCCTTGCCGCGGCCGCCCGCGTGGATCTGGGCCTTGACGACCCACACCGGGCCGCCCAGCTTCTCGGCGGCTTCCACCGCCTCCTGGACCGTGAACGCCGGGTAGCCGCGCGGCACCGGCACGTCGAACTGGCGCAGGATTTCCTTGCCTTGGTATTCGTGGATCTTCATCGGGGCGATCTCCTCGATCTTCAGGTGGTGAATCTGTGGGAACGATTCGGTGGGGGTTTTTTCTTCTTGCAGGCGCCGCGGCACTCTGCGGCCCCAAGCTGACCTCAGGGTGACGCTGCTTCCAGGCCGTTCTCGAAGTGCTGGCGCATCAGCCGGCTGGCCGCCTCGGCATCGCGGCGCTCGAGCGCTTCCATCAGCGCGCGATGCTCCTGCAGCGATTCCTCGGGGCGGCCCATCTTGAACAGGGAATGGTGCCGGTTGAGCTTCATGACCTTGCGCAGGTCGGTGACGATCTGCTGGCGCCAGCGGTTGCCCGACAGCGCCAGCAGCTGCATGTGGAAGGCCTCGTTGGTGGCGAAGAAGAACTCGCGCTGGCCCACCTCGCGCTCGAGGCGCTCGTGCAGGGCGCGCAGGCCGGCCAGATCCTCGGCCGTGGCGCGGTGCGCGACCTCGCCGGCGGCGTCGCTCTCCAGCAGCGCGAGCAGGTGGTAGACCTGGCGCACGTCGTCGGTCGACATCTCGGTGACATAGGCGCCGCGGCGCACCTTCATCGTCACCAGGCCTTCGACCGCCAGCACCTTGAGCGCCTCGCGCAGCGGCGTGCGGCTGATGCCGTACTCGGCCGAGAGCTTCTGCTCGTCGATCCAGCTGCCGGGCTCGAGCTCGCGGTTGAAGATCTGCTGGCGCAGGCGCTCGGCCACGTCCTGGTAGAGGGCGCGGGGCGCCAGGGCATTGTCGGGTTCGGGGGTGGGCAGGCG
Source organism: Pseudomonadota bacterium (assembly GCA_030918015.1). Taxonomy (GTDB): domain Bacteria; phylum Pseudomonadota; class Gammaproteobacteria; order Burkholderiales; family Burkholderiaceae_C; genus Sphaerotilus. The sequence continues at coordinate 428 of JAUPTP010000278.1, read as the reverse complement.
CACGGTGGGCATCACTCAGAAGTCGGCCGGGATGATAACGGAGCGGGCTGCGGTCTTGAATTCATAATTATGCATCATGTATCATCGTGCTGCACCGCGTCAGGAACCCCGCACCACCATGTCGAACTCTTCCGAATTCTCGCCGGCCACGATGGCGCAATGGCTGAAGGCCGCCGCCAAGTCCGCCCCCGGCGGCGATGTGTCCGCGCTGGACTGGGTCACGCCCGAGGGCATCACCGTCAAGCCGCTCTACACCGCGGCCGACGTGGCGGGGCTGCCCTTCACCGACACGCTGCCCGGCTTCGAGCCCTTCATCCGCGGCCCGCAGGCCACGATGTACGCGGTGCGGCCGTGGACCATCCGCCAGTACGCCGGCTTCTCGACCGCCGAGGAATCGAACGCGTTCTATCGCAAGGCGCTGGCCGCCG
>JAUPTP010000277.1 GCA_030918015.1 Pseudomonadota bacterium | reverse complement strand
GATCGGCGCGTGTGCGCTGGTCGAGCTGCTGCGCGGCACGCCGCTGGACCTCGGCCACGCGGCCGACATCGAATGAGCGCGCAGGCGCCAAGGATCACGTGATGGAATTCCTCGGACTCACGCCGGAGGCGCAGGCCTTCGTCGTCTTCTGCGTCGGCATGCTGGTGCTGATGGGCATCGGCATGAACATGGGCCTGGCGCTGGTGCTGACCGGCGCGGGCATGGCCTGGGTGCTCGGCTTCTGGGATGCGCAGCTGCTGGCGCAGAACCTGGTGGGCGGCGTCGACAGCTTCGCGCTGCTGGCGGTGCCCTTCTTCGTGCTGGCCGGCGAGCTGATGAACTCCGGCGGCATCAGCCGGCGCATCATCGACATGGCGCAGGCCTGGGTGGGCCACATCCGCGGCGGCCTGGGCTATGTCGCCATCGGCGCGGCCGTGATGATGGCCTCGATGAGCGGCTCGGCGCTGGCCGACACCGCGGCGCTGGCCACCATCCTGCTGCCGATGATGCGCAGGCAGGGCTATCCGATGCACACCTCGGCCGGCCTGCTGGCCTCGGGCGGCATCATCGCGCCGATCATCCCGCCCTCGATGCCCTTCGTGATCTACGGCGTGACCACCAACACCTCGATCTCGGCGCTGTTCCTGTCGGGCATCGTGCCGGGGCTGATCATGGGCGCGGGCCTGATCCTGGCGTGGCGCTGGGTGCTGCGCGGCATCGATCTGCCGGCCGAGCCGAAGCTGCCGCTGGCCGAGCGCCTGAAGATCACCGGCCGCGCCTTCTGGGCGCTGCTGATGCCGCTGATCATCATTGGCGGCATGAAGAGCGGCGTGTTCACGCCGACCGAGGCGGCGGTGGTGGCGGCGATGTACGCGCTGGTGGTGGCGCTGTTCATCCACCGCGAGATGCGCCTGCCCGAGCTGCTGCCGGTGCTGGTCAACGCCGGGCGCACCACCGCGGTGGTGATGTTCCTGTGTGCCGGCGCGCAGGTCGCCAGCTACATGATCACGCTGGCCGATCTGCCGGGCGTGCTGACCGGCTGGCTGGGCGGCCTGGTCGAGAGCCCGCGCCTGCTGATGGCGGTGATGATGATCGTGCTGGTGCTGATCGGCACCGCGCTGGACCTGACGCCCACCATCCTGATCTTCGCGCCGGTGATGCTGCCGATCGCGGTCAAGGCCGGCATCGACCCGGTCTACTTCGGCCTGATGTTCGTGCTCAACGGCGCCATCGGCCTGATCACGCCGCCGGTGGGCACGGTGCTCAACGTCGTGGCCGGGGTGGGGCGGATGTCGCTCGCGCAGGTGGTGCGCGGGGTCAATCCCTTCCTGATCACCTACACGCTGATCCTGGTGCTGTTCGTGATCTTCCCGCAGCTCGTCACCGCGCCGGTGGCCTGGATGCGCTGAGGCGCGGTCGCCCCTTTTCTTTTGTCCCGTTCCTGTCCCCCCCGAGGAGAAACCGATGAATCCCATCCGTCGAGCCGTCATCGCCGCCGCCGCCGTCGCGGCCCTGGCCGCGCCGCTGCTGGCCAGCGCGCAGGACATCAAGCCCCGCCTGATCCGCTTCGGCTACGGCCTCAACGAGAACAGCAACCAGGGCCGCGCGGTGAAGCTGTTCGCCGAGCAGGTCGAGAAGGCCTCGGGCGGCAAGATGCGGGTGCGCGCGATCGGTGCGGCCGCGCTGGGTCCGGACACGCAGATGCAGCAGGCGCTGATCGGCGGCGCGCAGGAGATGATGGTGGGCTCCACCGCCACGCTGGTGGGCATCACCAAGGAGATGGCGCTGTGGGACACGCCCTTCCTGTTCAACAGCGCGAAGGAGGCCGACATCATTCTTGACGGCCCGATCGGCGAGAAGGTCAAGGCCAGACTGCAGGACAAGGGCCTGGTCGGCCTCGTCTACTGGGAGAACGGCTTTCGCAACCTCACCAACAGCAAGCGCCCGGTCGCGAAGCTGGAGGACCTCGACGGCATCAAGCTGCGGGTGATGCAGAACAACGTCTTCCTCGACAGCTTCCGCAGCCTGGGCGCCAACGCGGTGCCGCTGCCGTTCTCGGAGCTGTTCTCGGCGCTGGAGACCGGGGCGGTCGACGGCCAGGAGAATCCGTTCAACACCATCCTGTCGAGCAAGTTCAACGAGGTGCAGAAGTACCTGACGGTGACCAACCATGTCTACAGCCCGTGGATCGTCACGGTCAGCAAGAAGTGGTGGGACGGCCTGAGCCCGGCCGAGCAGAAGATCCTGACCGACGCCGCGCGCGCCAGCCGCGACTTCGAGCGCAAGGACACCCGCGAGGAGGCGGTGCGCGCGCTGGCCGAGCTCAAGGCCAAGGGCATGCGGGTCAACGAGCTGTCGCCGGCCGAGGCCGCGCGCATGCGCGACAAGCTCACGCGCGTGAACGCCAGCATCGGCGCCAACATCGGCATGGACCTGTGGAACGAGACCCAGGCCGCGCTGACGAAGCTGCGCGGCGCGAAGTGAGCTGAGGCGCCGGCGGCCCGGCGTTAGCGCCGGCCGCCGATCACGCCGGTGGCCAGCCCGGTGCCCAGCAGCACCACGGCGCCGCCGGTCAGCATCGACGCGGTGACCGGCTCGCCCAGGAAGAGGGCGCCCCAGAGCGTGCCGAACACCGGCACCAGGAAGGTCACCGTGACCGCCCGGCCGGCGCCCACGTTGGCGATCAGCCGGAAGAACAGCAGATAGGCCAGCGCCGAGCAGGCCACGCCCAGCACCAGCACGGCCAGCCAGGGGCCCAGGCCGGGCAGGTGATCCGGCCAGCTCCACAGCGCAGGCACCAGCAGCACCAGCGCCGACACGATCTGCGTGCCCGCGGCATTGACCAGCGCCGGCACGCCCTGCAGGTAGCGGCGGGTGTGGTTGGCCGCGAAGCCGTAGCAGCTGGCGGCCAGCAGCATCGCCACGATCGCCCAGCCCGAGCCGCCGGGGCGGAAATCGGCCTTGTCGGCCGCCAGCAGCGCCACCCCGCCCAGACCGATCAGCAGGCCCAGACTCCGGCGCCCGTCCAGCCGGTCGCCGAGCCAGAGCGCGCCGATCACCGCGGTGCAGACCGGCGTCATCGCGTTCATGATCGAGGCCAGGCCGGCGGTGATCGACAGCGTGGCCCAGGCGATCAGCAGGAAGGGCAGGCCGGAGTTGAACAGCCCCATCACCGCCACCGCGCCGGCGCGCTGGCGCAGCGCGCCGAGCTGCCCCTTCATCAGCAGCAGCGGCAGCAGGCAGACGCTGGCCAGCGCCACGCGCAGCCAGATCAGCGGCACGACACCGAAGTGCGGCACCGCATAGCGCATGAACAGGAAGGAGCCGCCCCACAGCGCGGCCAGCAGCGTCAGGTCGAGCAGGTCGCGCGGCTTCATCCGTGCGCGCCCGGCTCGTGGCGGTCGGCCTCGGCCAGCAGCGCGCGGGCACGCTCCTCGTGCTGCTCGATCTCTTCCAGGGTCACCCGGATGTCCTCCATCTGCTGGACGAGCTGGTCGCGGTGGCGCTGCAGGACGGCAAGGAAGGCGGTGAGCTGCGGCGCGGTGTCCGAGGGCGACTCGTACATGTCCACCAGCTGGCGGATCTCCTGCAGGCTCAGGCCCAGGCGCTTGCCGCGCAGCGTGAGCTTGAGCCGGGTGCGGTCGCGCACCGAATAGACGCGGTTGCGGCCGTCGCGCGCCGGCGACAGCAGGCCCATGTCCTCGTAGAAGCGGATCGCGCGGGGCGTGATGTCGAACTCGGCTGCCAGCGCGCTGATGGTGTACGTCGCCGGCGCGACATCTCGGACGGGGGAGGTCATGGATACACTGCCGTTGACGTTAACGTAAGTCATAGTCTAGCCCGGAGTTCTCCATGGCCAATCCGCTGGAACATCAGCTCTCCTATCCCTTCGGCGACTCGCTGCCGGCCACCGGCACGACGCTGGAGATCGCGCCGGGCGTGCGCTGGGTGCGCATGGGCCTGCCCTTCGCGCTCGACCACATCAACCTGTGGCTGCTGCGCGACCGCGAAGCCGGCCCCGACGGCCGCGAGGGCTGGGCGGTGGTCGACTGCGGCATCACCAGCGATGCCACCCGCCGGGCCTGGGAGCAGATCTTCGCCGAGGGGCTCGACGGTCTGCCGGTGCTGCGGGTCATCGTCACCCACATGCATCCGGACCACATCGGCCTGGCGCACTGGATCACCGCGCGCTGGAGCACGCCCGAGCAGCCCTGCCGGCTGTGGATCAGCGCCACCGACTGGAACGCCGCGCGCATCGCCTCGCGCCAGACCACCGGCTTCGGCGGCGAGGCGGCGGCGGCCTTCTTCGGCAGCCACGGCCTGGTCGACGCGCTCGCGCAGCAGAGGGTGCGCGAGCGCGGCAACTACTACGGCAGCATGGTGCCGGAGGTGCCGGGCCAGTTCCGCCGGCTGATGGAGGGCCAGGCGCTGCGCATCGGCGAGCATGTCTGGACCTG
>JAUPTP010000007.1 GCA_030918015.1 Pseudomonadota bacterium | reverse complement strand
TCAGCGTCTTCAGGTTGGAGATGACGATCGGGCACTTGTTGATGTGGATGGTCTTGACCGGCAGCCGGGTCACGCCCTCGGGCAGCGCGTCGGCGCGGGTGAACAGGCGCAGGCGCAGCGTCTCGGCGTCCAGCCCCAGCAGCTCGGAGGGGTCGTGCGAGAGATCCCAGACGATCAGCTCGTTGCGGTTGGTCGGGTGGGTGGCCAGCGGCCAGACCAGTGCCAGCCCGCCGCGCTCGACGCCGTACATGCCCGAGACGTGCAGCAGCGGTCGCCCCTGCGACTGCGCGCGGGTGATCTCGGCCTGCACCGCCTCCTTCCTGCGCAGGCCCAGGCAGAAGTCGAACAGCCGCGGCTGCGCCTGGCGCAGCGCCCGCGCCAGGCCGATGGTGGCGCGCACGTCCGACAGCGCGTCATGCGCGTCCTCGTGCACGATGCCGTTGGCCACGCTCAGGTCTTCCAGCCGGAAGGAGGGCCGCCCGTCCGGATGGCGCGGCCAGTTCATCCCGTCCGGCCGCAGCGCCCAGGCGCAGCGCACCACATCGACCAGATCCCAGCGGCCGCAGCCGTTCTGCCACTCGCGCGCGTAGGGGTCGATCAGGTTGCGCCAGAACAGGTGGCGGGTGAACTCGTCGTCGAAGCGCAGCGTGTTGTAGCCCAGCGAGACGGTGCCGGGCCGGGCCATCTCGGCCTCGATCGCGGCGGCGAAGGCGTGCTCGGGCAGCCCCTGCGCCAGCGCCTGCTGCGGCAGGATGCCGGTCAGCAGGCAGCTTTCCGGGTCCGGCAGGTAGTCCGGCGCGGGCTGGCAGAAGTGCATGACCGGCGAGCCGATCTCGCGCAGCTCGGCGTCGGTGCGGATGGCGGCGAACTGGGACGGGCGATCACGGCGCGGATCGCGTCCGAAGGTCTCGTAGTCATGCCAGAGGAAGGTGAAGTCTGCGTCGGCCATGCCCGGCACCTTAACCGATCAGGGCAGCTCGCTGACCCGCACGAAGGTCGGAAAGCGCGGCACGCCATGCCGGGTCTGGCCCTGGCAGCTGTAGACGATGCGGCTGCCGAGCGGCGGCGGCGCGGCGCGCAGCGCGTCCGTCAGGCCGGAGCCGACCAGAAAGACCGTGCCCTCGGCGGTGCGCACCTGCAGCGCCCCGGTGCGGCCGAGCAGCCGCCCTTCGCCCGGCGTGTGGCCGATCACGACCGCCTCGTCCTCCTGGACCGGCTTGAGCTTGAGCAGCCAGCCGGTGCGCCCGGCCACGAACGGCGCATCGGCCCGGTGCAGCATCAGCCCCTCGCCGCCCGAGGCCAGGACAGCGGCCAGCCGCTCGCGCAGCGCCTCGCGGGTGTCGATGCGCTGCTGCGCCACCGCCACCAGCTGCGGCCAGCCCACCTGCTCGACGATCGCGCCCAGGCGCTCGACCCGCTCGTCGAAGCGACCCGGCCCCGCGGGAATCTCGAAGACCAGATAGAAGACGCGCGCCCAGTCGGCCTCGCTGGGCCGGCGACGCCGCACGAGGGCGGACACGGCCTCGAACTGTCCGTGGCCACGCCCCAGCCAGAGCTCGCCGTCGAGTGGCTGCCCCGCCGGCAGCCGCGAGACGAAGGATGCCGGCGCCGGAATCACATGCCCCTGGCGGGTGCGCAGGTGCCGTCCGTCCCAGATCGCGCGCACCCCGTCGTATTTCTCGCTGACCAGATGCCCGGCCGGATCGATGTCGGGCTCGGCCATGCGCGCCAGCGTCACGCCGAAGCGCTCGCCCGGGCGCGGCTCCGGATCCGCCAGCGAAGGCGGCACCGCCAGCACCCGCCAGACCACCCCGAACCAGCCGCCCAGCAGGGCCAGCCCCGATCTCAGGCCTTGACGACGACGAATCCCTCGATGCGTGCGATGCTCATCAGCCATGTCGCTCTCCTGTCGTTGCCCTGCGGGCGGCAGCGTGGCGTGAATCCGTCACGCCGTGCGGCATGCTGAGCCGGGTACCCGCGGGTCCGGATCCCCCCGTGGAGGGACAGGGAAACCGAGATGGCAAAAATGAAATTCCGAGGCCGGCGAGCCCGACCGCGCCCCCCAGAATCGGGTCACCGCGATGCGGTGTCGGATTCTTTCCGCACGACTGTCGTGATCTAGGCACGATCGCCACCGACAATGCGGGTCAACCCCGATCACATCAGTGTCTCGCACCCACTCATCCGCTACAAAGACGGCTGCCACGAATCCGGAGCCCGAATCCGGACTGTGAATGCCCCTTTTTTCCAGCGATCCCTTTCCGTTTTTTCCTGAGGACAGCTAAGCAATGAAAGTCACCGTCATCGGCACCGGCTACGTGGGACTCGTGACAGGCGCGTGCCTGTCGGAGATGGGCAACCATGTGATGTGCCTGGACGTGGATCCGGCCAAGATCAAGATCCTGCACGACGGTGGCATCCCGATCCATGAACCGGGCCTGCTGGAGGTGGTGCGCCGCAACGTCGCCGCCGGCCGCCTGGAGTTCACCACCGACATCGAGAAGTCGGTGGCGCACGGCACGATCCAGTTCATCGCCGTGGGCACGCCCCCGGACGAGGACGGCTCGGCCGACCTGCAGTACGTCACGGCCGCGGCGCGCAACATCGGCCGCCTGATGACCGACCACAAGGTGATCGTCGACAAGAGCACAGTGCCGGTGGGCACGGGCGACAAGGTGCGCGCCGCCATCAGCGACGAGCTGGCCAAGCGCGGCCTGCCGGAGATGGAGTTCTCGGTCTGCTCGAACCCCGAGTTCCTGAAGGAAGGTGCGGCGGTGGCGGACTTCATGCGCCCAGACCGCATCGTCGTCGGCGCCGAGGACGAGCGCGCGATCCTGCTGATGAAGGCGCTCTACCAGCCCTTCGTGCGCAACCGCGACCGCATGATCATCACCGACATCCGCTCGGCCGAGTTCATCAAGTACGCGGCCAACTGCATGCTGGCCACCCGCATCAGCTTCATGAACGAGATGAGCCGCCTGGCCGAGAAGGTCGGCGCCGACATCGAGATGGTGCGCGTGGGCATCGGCTCGGACCCGCGCATCGGCACGCAGTTCCTGTACCCCGGCGTGGGCTACGGCGGCAGCTGCTTCCCCAAGGACGTCAAGGCCCTGGCGATGATCGCGGCCGAGAACGGCATGCCCAGCAAGATGCTGACCGCGGTCGAGGAAGTCAACGAGGAGCAGAAGATGGTCCTCGTCAACAAGATCGTCGCCAAGTATGGCGAGGACCTCTCGGGCAAGACCTTCGCGATGTGGGGCCTGGCGTTCAAGCCCAACACCGACGACATGCGCGAGGCCCCGAGCCGGGTGATCATCAAGGAGCTGCTGGCGCGTGGCGCCAAGGTCCAGGCCTATGACCCGGTGGCCGCCACCGAGGCGCAGCGCGTGATGGCCGGCTGGGACGGCCTGAGCTACGCCGAAGGCCAGAAGCAGGCCCTGGAAGGCGCCGACGTGCTGGTGATCGTCACCGAGTGGAAGGAGTTCCGCACGCCGGACTTCGACGGCATCGCCTCGAGCATCAAGGACAAGGTCGTCTTCGACGGCCGCAATCTGTACGAGCCGGAGCTGATCCGCTCCTTCGGCCTCGAGTACCACTCGATCGGCCGCCGCTGATCGGGCGGCACCGGCCCTCTCAGTTCAGGCGGATCTGTCCCGAACAGCTGTAGAGGGTCTGCCGGAACGGCTGGGACAGCGCCTGTCCCGGCGCGTACGACACCGTGCGGCGCGACCAGGTCATGCCGCAGCCCAGGTCGATGCTGTGCCGCAACGCATGGCGGGCGTTGAGCGACAGCGCGGTGGTCTCGTCGCTGCCGGCGATCAGTCCCTGCTCGAGCAGACGGCGCGCGCGGGTCAGGCCCAGGTCGACGTTGAGCTTGGCCGTGGCCTGCCAGTTCGCACCCAGCTGCAGCGAGGTGGTGCGCAGCGCTTGGTCGGTGCGCGCCTGCAGCAGGCTGCTGGCGTGGTCGAAGCGGGCGTTGCTGGTGTCGCGGTTCAGGCGCATGCGCGTGGTCAGCTTGCCGGTCGGGCGCCAGGACCAGCCGAAGCCCCCGGTCCAGACCTGGCCGTCTCGCCCCAGGCCGGTGGCGTAGCGATAGGCCTCACGCGTCAGGCTGATCCGCGCGTCGAAGCTGCTCGCCCCGCCGGGCGCGAGCGTCGCCAGCAGATCCAGGTCATCGCGGTCGATGCGCGTGCCGACATCGACCAGATCGACCTGTCCCCGCCGCAGCCCGCCGCCCAGCATCAGGGCGCTGCTCGGGCGCACCCTCAGGCCGATCTGCACCGAGGCCTGGTCGGCGTTGCTGCCGCGGTAGGCTGCAGCGCTGTAGCGCGACTGGCTGGACGCCGCGCCGGCCTCGAGGGTCCACGCCGTCACCAGACCCAGCCGGGCTGTGGCGCCCAGCGCACGAGAGGTCAGCAGGTTGCGCTCGCCGAGGGACAGATCGTTCTGATCCCTGGGCAGGCTGCGGGCCGACTGCAGCGTCACCGTGCCCGACAGGCGCTCGGCCGTCTCCAGGTCCAGGCGCAGGTCCAGCGCATGGTCCGTGAAGTCCAGATGCCCGAGCTGGCGGTAGCGGTTGTGGCTCGCCCCCAGGCTGGCGCCCAGGCGCTGCCGACCGACGGGCTGGTCCAGGCCGAGACGCACGCCGGTGGAGGCGATCGTGTCGCCCACGGCCCGCTCGTCGGTGGCGTAGAAGACATTGCTGTTGCGCGCCAGGGCCTGGGAGAACGACAGGGTCCAGGGCGAGAGCTCGGCGCGCGCCGTGGGCACGAGCAGCAGGAGCAGCAGGAGCGGCAGGAGCGGCACGATCGGGAGCGCGACCGGGCGAGCGGCATGTCGGAGCATCAGGGAATTCCTGTCGGAACGGTCGGCTGCGGATCCTAAGGCCAAATCCGCACGCCGCCGCACGCCGCCGCACGCCGCCCCCACCACCTCAGACGGGCCGGGCCCGCCAGCGATCCAGCCAGCGCACCAGCGCGTCGGCGGGCATCGGGGCCGCGAAACGCTGGCCCTGCATCGTGTCGCAGCCCAGCTCGCGCAGCACCCGCTCCTGCAGTTCGGTCTCCACGCCTTCGGCCACCACCCGCAGGCGCAGCGAGCGCGCCAGCGCCAGCACCGCCGTGACCACCGCCGTGCTCTGCTCGCGCTCGCCGAGATGGCGCACGAAGGAGCGGTCGATCTTGAGCTCGCGGATCGGCAGCTGCGTCAGGTAGGACAGCGAGGAGTAGCCGGTGCCGAAGTCGTCGATCGCGATCTCCACGCCGGACTGCCTCAGCCGGTGCAGCACCGGCACGACCTGGTCGATGTTGCGCATCAGCCCGGTCTCGGTGATCTCGAGCTGCAGGGCCTGCGCGGGCAGACCGAAGGCGCGGGTGGCCGCCTGCAGCTGCTCGACCAGATCGAGGCGCTCGAAGGAGCGGCTGGGCAGGTTCACGGCGACGGCCAGCGCGATGCCGTGGTGATCGCGCCAGGCGGCGACCTGGCGGGCCGCCTCGGCGATCGCCCAGGCGCTCATCGGCAGGATCAGGCCGGTCTCCTCCGCCACCGGGATGAAGTCGCTCGGCTGGATCAGCCCGGCGCCGTCGCGCCGCCAGCGCATCAAGGCCTCGACCGCCCGCACCCGGCCATCCACGGCATCGATCTTGGGCTGGTAGTGCAGCACCAGCTCGCCGCGCTCGAGGGCCTTGTGCAGCGCCGTCTCGGTCTCGAGCTTCTCGCGGCTGCGCCCGATCAGGTCCGGGTGGAAGCGCTGGCGTGCATTGCGGCCCTCCGCCTTGGCGGCGTACATGGCGATGTCGGCGTGGCGCAGCAGGTCGACCACCGACCCACCGTCGTGCGGGTACAGCCCGATGCCGATGCTGGCGGTGACGAAATACTCGCGCCCCTCGAGCAGCACCGGCTCGCGCAGCGTCTGCAGCATCGCATCAGCCACCCGCAGCGCCTGCCCGGCCTCGCCCACCTCGGGCAGCAGCGCGACGAACTCGTCCCCGCCCAGCCGCCCCACCGCCTCCAGCGCGCGGTGCGAGCGCAGGCCCGCACCGTCGATGCCCGGATCGGCGATCTGGTCGCAGTGGTTCAGGCAGCGCCTCAGGCGCCGCCCGATCTCGATGAGCAGCTCATCGCCCCGGGCATGCCCGAGCGTGTCGTTGATGTTCTTGAACCGGTCCAGGTCGATCAGCAGCAGCGCGCAGGCGTGCCCCAGGCGCTGCGCCGCCTCGAGGGCCCGCCCGGCGCGCCAGATCAGCTGCCGGCGGTTGGGCAGGCCGGTCAGCGCATCGACATTGGCCAGCTCGCGGATCTTGTCCTCGGCCAGGCGCCGGTCGGTCACGTCCTGCAGGATGCCGCCATAGCCGACCAGCCGCCCCTGCTCGTCGAACTGCGGCTCGGCCTCGATGTGCAGCACCCGATCGCCGCGGATCGCCACATCGCAGTCGACGACACAGCCCTGGCGCAGGGCATCGCGCACGCGGGCGATCATCAGGCGCCGCTGCACCGGCGCGATCAGGAACACGGCCTCGCCCAGCGAGAGCGGAACACCCGGACCACGCCCGAGCACCCGCAGCGCCTCGGGCTCGAGCACCAGGCCCTGGTCACCCTGCCACTCGAAGCTGCCCATGCGCGCCAGATCCTGGGCACGCGACAGGCGCGACTGGCTGCGCCGCAGGGCCGTCTGCACCCGGGCCGCGCGCAGCAGGTAGTGCAGCCGCGCCGCCAGGAGGGCCCATTGCGAGGACTTGATGAAGAAGTCGGTGGCGCCCACCTCGAAGGCGCGCTCGATCGAGTCCTCGTCCTCCAGGCCGGTGAGCATCAGCACCGGCAGCAGCTCGAAGCCGGGCAGATCGCGCAGCTCGCGGCAGATCTCGAAGCCGTCCAGGCCCGGCATCATCGCGTCGAGCACGATCACGTCGGGCAGCCAGTCGGCCAGCTGCTGCAGCGCCGCCAGGCCGCCCTCGGCCTCGACCACGGTGAAGCCGCGCTCGCGCAGCGCCGCACCGGTCAGCAGCAGGTTGACCGGATCGTCATCGACCAGCAGCACGCGAGGCTGCCGCTCCGGAAGGGGGGCACCGTCGTGGCGGTGCTCTGTCATGTAGCCGTCTCTCACTCGTGCCGTCCTGTGGCCTCGGCCGGGCATGTGGACGCGAGCGTCTCCCTCACCCCGGTCTGGATCCTGAGCATCTCTGCCCTGAGCCCCTGCAGCATCCCGGACAGCAGGCGCATGTCGCCGCCCTGGCGCAGCACCTGATCGCATTCGGTGCACAGCGCCGACAGCCGCATCGCCCCAAGGCTGGCCGCAGAGGAGCGCAGAGTATGCGTGACATGGCGTACCACCGCCGGGTCCTGGCCGAGCGGGCCGGGATCGAGCATCGGCAGCATGCGGGCGATCGAGGCGTCGAAGGCCAGCAGCACCCGGCGCACCAGCTGGTTGCTGCCCTGCGGATCGAGATCATGGAGGCGACGCATCGCCTGAGGATCGAGCAGCGGCTCGTCAGGCAGGTCCAGCCGCAGCGAGTGCTCGATGCGGCCCAGCTCCGCATCGAGCGCCGGTGCGGCCGGCGCCTCGTCCAGCGGCGCGAGCTCGCCCGGCACGGTGTGCAGCGCCGCGGCGATCTCCTCCTGCCCGCTCGGGCCGAGCCGGTCGCCCAGGAAGCGCGCCAGCACCGCCAGCAGCTGCGTCTGGCGGTAGGGCTTGGAGAGATAGGCGTCGAAGCCCAGCGACAGGAAGCGGTCCTCGTCGCCCTCGAGCGCATTGGCCGTGACCGCGATGACCGGCGTGCGCCGCGGCGTCACGAAACGCCAGCGCGCATCCGGCCCGGCCCGCAGGCAGCGCAGCGCCTCGATGCCGTCCATGCCCGGCATCTGGATGTCCATCAGCACCAGATCGAAGCGGCGCTCGCAGAGCTGGCGCAGGCCCTGCACCGCCGCACCGGCCACGCGCACCGCGCAGCCCAGGCGCTGCAGCATCTGCCCCATGACCTCCTGGTTGACCGGGTTGTCCTCCACGACCAGCACCTGCGCGCCGAACTGCGGCACCCCCGGCTCGCCGGCCGGGCGCACCTCGGCCCCGACGCCGAGGATCACCTGCCGCAGCTCCACGCGCCGCACCGGCTTGTGCAGGAAGAGATCGAAGCCGGCATCGCGTGCGGTGCGGGCGTCATCGGGCGCGGTCACCGACGACAGCAGCACCTTGCGCGACTTCGGGGCCAGCCCCTCCTCGCGCAGCCGCTCCGCCAGCGCGATCCCGTCCATGCCGGGCATGTGCCAGTCGATCAGCATCAGGTCGAAGGCCACGCCGGCCTCGGGGCGGCCGCCGTCGCGCAGCAGCGCCAGGGCCTGCTCGCCGCTCTCGGCCAGCGTCACCCGCAGGCCCCAGGCCCCGAGCAGGTTCTCCAGCACGGTGCGGTTGGTCTCGTGATCGTCGACCACCAGCACCGACAGCCCCGGCATCGGCGCCGAGAGGTCGGCCGCCATCTCCTGCGGCACCGAGCCACCGAGGCCCGGCAGGACCGGCGTCTGCTCGGGCCGCACCGCCGGCACCCCGGCGCGGATCATGAAGCGGAAGATCGAGCCCAGGCCCGGCCGGCTCTCGACCTCGATCGAGCCGCCCATCAGCTCCACGAGCTGGCGCGAGATGGCCAGCCCCAGTCCGGTGCCGCCATAGCGGCGCGCCATGCCCTCGTGGACCTGGGTGAACGCGGTGAACAGCCGCGGCAGCGCCTCGGGCGCGATGCCGATGCCGGTGTCCTGCACCTCGAAGACCAGCTCGATCTGCTCCAGAGGCGACACGCCGGCCACCGGCCGGTGCCGCAGATCGATGGTCACCTCGCCGCGCTCGGTGAACTTGATCGCGTTGGAGACCAGGTTGGTGAGCACCTGGCGCAGCCGCAGCGCATCGGCCTGGATCACCGGCGGCAGGTCGCGCCCCTCGCGCAGGTTGAGCTCCAGGCCCTTCTCGTGCGCCCGCGGCGCCAGCAGCTCCAGCGTGTCCTCGACCAGCGCGCGCAGGCCCACGTCGCCGCTCACCAGCTCGACGCGGCCCGCCTCGATCTTCGCGAAGTCGAGCACGTCGTTGATGATCTCCAGCAGCGACTCGCCCGAGCGGTAGACCGCCTGCGCGAAGCGGCGCTGGCGGTCGTCGAGCCGGGTGCCCAGCAGCAGCTCGGTCATGCCGAGGATGCCGTTCATCGGCGTGCGGATCTCATGGCTCATCGTCGCCATGAACTGGCTCTTGGCCTGGCTGGCGCTCTCGGCGGCGTCGCGGGCGGCCTGCAGCTGCAGCTCGCGCTCGCGCTCCTCGGTGACATCGTCGAGCAGGCCGTAGACCCGCACCTCGCCGCCCGGCAGCCGGCGCACCCGGGTGCGCTGGCGCAGCCAGCGCTGGCCGTGCACCGGATGCTGGATGCGCACGGTCAGGTCACCGGCCTGGCCCTGGCGATCGAGCTCGCGCTGGCGCGCCAGCACCGGCCGGTCCTGCGGCACCACGCGCAGCGACAGCAGCCCCTCGGGCGGACAGGGCGGCAGCCCCGGCAGCCCCAGCATGTCGAGCACCCGCGCGCCCACATGGATCGGCTCGTCATGCAGGCTGCTGGTGATGAAGACGCCCTCGTCGATCGTCTCGACCAGCTCGCGGTAGCGCTCCTCGGAGTCGCGCAGCCGCTGCAGCTCGCCCTCCTGGCGCGTGAGGTCGCCGAGCTGGCAGATCAGGAGCCGCGGGCGGCCGAAGCGGTCGCGCACTGCCAGATGCCGGGCGTGGCAGCGGCGCTCGCCATCCGTCTCGGCTCCGGGCCGGACAAAGGGCTGCTCGACCGCACCGGAGCGCGCCAGCGCCTGCCGCAGGCCGGGCTCGAGCTGCGCCCGCACCCCGGCGCCCAGCAATTCGTCCAGACCCCAGCCGCGGGCCTGCTCGCTCGCGGCCGTGAAGTCCAGCTCGGCCTGGCGATTGAGCGCCACGATCTGCAGCTGCTGCGCATCCAGCATCACCAGGCTGACCGGAATGCCCTCGATCAGCGCCACCAGCCGCGCCTGCTCCTCGGCGAAGGGGTCGGTCTGCGGCGCCGGGCCGGGAGTCAGGCCGCGCCGGGCCAGCTGGCCCAGCAGCAGCCCCAGCCACTCCAGCTCCCGGCAGGCCCAGGCCGAGAGCTCGCGCTCCGGACACAGCAGCAGCACCGCCACCGCCTGATCGTCCAGGACGACCGGTAGCGCCAGCACCCGATGCCCGGCCGGCACCCGCCCCCCCCGGGAGCAGATCACCTCCGAGGCCAGGACCGCCCCTTGCACCACACGCCGCGACCGCAGGGCCTGGCCCAGCACGCCGCGCTCGTCCGGGCGGAACACCTGCTCGGGAGGCGCCGACAGGCCGGGCCAGGCCCGCAGCAGCGCCGCCTGCGCCGACGCCGCCTCGACCTGCAGCGCCACCACATCGCCGCCGATGATGTCGGACAGACGGCGGCGACAGCAGACCAGGCCCTCCTGCAGCGAACCCAGCGCCTGCAGCGGCCAGGCCAGGTCCAGCAAGGACGGGCGGGCACGCTCGGACACGGGCGACGGGGCGGAATCAGGCAGCATGGCTCGGCACGGATCGGAACTCATCGATCCCCTCGGCAGGATCCGGATGAGGCGCAGCATAGGCCGCCATGGCGCATGTCAAGCCCCGAAGAAGCGGCGCATGAACCACCGATCGCGCAATTTCGATCACCGGGAAAACAGGCATCATGCGAAGCCGCATCGATGTCAGGCAAAGGACAAGCCTGTCCCTACAATCGCCGGTCATGGCCCTGCCCCCGACGACCCGCCCGCTCCCGGTCCCGCGCGAATCCGCGCCCTGGCTGCTGCCGGCCCGTCTCGGCGGCATCGTCGCCTGCTCGACGGTGCTGATGCTGGGCGTGCACTGGCTGGCCGCGCCGGCCGCGGCGCCGCTGTCGATGGCGGCGACGCTCGCGCTGGTGATCGGTGCGGCGGCGGCGCTGGTGGCGCAGCTCAGCGCGCTGATCCGGCGGCTGCGTCGCCGCCTGCCGCTGCGACCGGCCGAGAGCAGCGGCCTGTCTCCCCTCGAGGAGGCCGGGCCGCCGCCCGCCCCCGCGTCATCCGCCCCGGCCGGCGCGCTGCGCCTGACGCTGCAGCAGCTGCTCGACCTGCAGACGCGGCTGCTGCACGGCCTGCCCGGCCCGGCCATGCTGCTGCGGCCGAGCGCGACCGAGCCCGCGCCGTGGCAGCTGCTGAGCGTCAACGAGCTTGCGCGCGCAGCGCTGCCGACCGAGGGCAGCGTCGCGCGCGACCGGGTCCTGGCCGAGCTGGCCCGCCAGGCCGGCGCCCCTGGCGAGCGGGCACAGCGCATCGACCTGCCCGACGGCAGCCTGATCATCTGGCTGCCCCCCACCGCGGCCGCCGAGGACAGCGCGCCGTCCGCCCCGGCCGTCCCGTCGCCCGAGACGGTGGCGGCCGAGGACGACCGCGCCGCGATCGTCTACACCGTCTCGCACGACCTGCGCGCGCCCATCCGGGTGATCGAGGGCTTCACCCGCATCGTGCGCGAGGACTACGGCCACCTGCTCGACCGCGTCGGCAACGACCACCTCGAGCGCATCATGGGCGCGGCCACCCGCATGAACGGCATGATCGACGCGCTGCTGGCGCTGTCGCGGCTGTCGACCCAGCCGCTGCAGTCGGTCGGGATCGACCTGAGCGACATGGCCCGCCAGATCGTCGAGGAGCTGCGCCAGCAGGCCCCGCATCGCCGGGTCGACGTGACCATCGCCGACGGCCTGCAGGCGCAGGGCGACCCGGCGCTGCTGCGCATCGTGCTCGACAACCTGATCGGCAACGCCTGGAAATACTCCTCGCGCAAGGAGGAGGCCTGCATCGAGATCGGGCGCGGCCTGGCGCGCGAGCGGCAGGCCTTCTTCGTGCGGGACAACGGCGCCGGCTTCGACATGCGCTTCGCCAGCCGGCTCTTCGGCGCCTTCCAGCGCCTGCACGGCGCCACCGAGTTCGCCGGCACCGGCGTCGGACTGGCCTCGGTGCGCCGCATCGTGCGCCGCCATGGCGGCGACATCTGGGCGGAGGCCGCGGTCAACCAGGGCGCGACCTTCTGGTTCACGCTGGACTGAGCGACCGCCTCACAGCCCCCCGGCGCGCGCCAGCCGCTCCAGCGCCTCGACCATGTCGCGGCAGGCCTGCTCGAGGCTGCGGCCGTCCTGCTGCGCCAGCCGCTCCAGGCGCTGCAGCGCCACCTCGCGGTCCAGCGAGAAGCGGTGCATCACGATGCCCACCGCGATCGCCACCACATCGTCCAGCGGCCGGCAGGGCGGCTGCACCGGCAGCGCCGCCGGCACGGTGGTGACCGAGGCCACCGGCACCGACTCGGGCGGCAGGGTGCCCGCCTCGCGCCGGCTGCATGCCTGCACCAGGGCCTGCTCGACCGCCGGGATGATCTGCTCGATGTCGAGCGGCTTGACCAGCGAGGCCAGCGCCCCCAGCGCGCGGATCTGCGCCAGCGTCGCCTCGTCCGAGAAGGCCGACAGGAAGACGAACGGCACCTGCAGCACGTCGCGCAGATAGCGCGCGACGTCGAAGCCGCTCATGCCGTCCATGCGGATGTCGAGCAGCGCCAGATCGGGACGGTGCTGGCGCGCCAGCAAGATGGCGTCGTCGCCGTTGTCCGCGTCCACGATGTCGAAGCCGGCATCGGCCAGGCCGTGGGCCACGGTGGCCAGCACCAGGCGGTCATCGTCGACGACAAGGATGCGGCCGCGCGGGGGCGTGGCGGCGTGTGCGGATGCGGACCTGTCAGACACCGTGTACCTGCCTTGCTGAAGGGGCTGCCGACCGGCCCGGCGCCGGCGGCGTGCCCGATTGTCGCGCAGGGCCCCGCCGCCCGGAGCCCCCTGCCTCCGGGCGCAGGCCCTGCGCGCCGTCCCGGACCACCGGGGACGCCAGCCGCACCGTGGCCTGCACGCGCCCGTCGACCGTCTCCATCGCCAGACTGGCGTGGCGCCGCGGCAGCAGCGCCCGCACCAGCCCCAGCCCGGAGACGGTGGCCGGGCGGTGATCGATGCGAAAGCCCTCGGCCAGCCGGCCGGCATTGGAGATCATGATCTCGACGCCCTGGGCCTGGAGCGCCAGCCGGCAGCGCACCGGCTCGGCCGAGGCGCTGTGCTTGACCGCATTGGTGAACAGCTCGTTGAGCGTCAGCGCGATCGGAATCGATTCGGCCTCGGGCAGCACCCAGTCGGGCGCCTCGGCATCCGCGAGCACCTCCAGCACGATGGCCTGCCCGAAGGTGCGCTGCACCGACTGCGCGATCGCCTCGACCACATTGCGCACCGCCAGCAGGCCGGTGTTGCCGACCTGCAGGCCGTAGACCTGCGCGATCGCCTGGACCTGGCCGACCACCTCCGCGATCAGCGGGCGCACCTCGGGGCGGCGGTTGGCGGCCTGCTGCATCAGGCCGGCCACGCCCTGCAGGTTGTTCTTGATGCGGTGATGCACCTCCTGCACCAGCATCTCGCGCTGGGCGATCGCCGCTTCGAGCTCGGCGCGCTGGGCCGCGCGCTGCGCGCTGACATCGGTGGCCACCATCAGCAGCTGGTCGACGCGATCCGGTCCCCGCGACAGCGGCAGGAGCCGCGCGTCCCAGACCTCGTCGCGGCCGTCGCGCCTCAGCAGGTACTCGCGCTGGGTCACGCTGTCGGGCCGCGCCAGCGCGGCGCCGAAGTCCGCGCGCAGCCGCGCCGCCACCGCCGGCGGGTAGAGGTCCTCGGGCGAGCAGCCGATCGCCTGCTCGGGCGCGGCGACATCGCACAGGCTGGCGGCGACCTGGTTGAGCTGCTGCACCGTCATCGTCGCGGCATCGCAGACCGCGATCGCCATCGGCGCGGCCTCGATGATGCGCTGCAGCGAGGCCTGGGCCTCGGCGATGCGCGACTCGGCCTGGCGGCGCTGGTCGATGTCCATCAGCGCGAAGGTCATCTCGCGCCGGCCATCGAGCCCCTGCGTGGCCACCGCATTGCCGACGATCCAGAAGGTGCGGCCGTCGCAGGCCTGGACACGGCACTCGAACTGGACCGCCTCGCCGTCGCGCAGGGTCTCGAACAGCGCCACCGTGCGCCGGAACGGATGGGCGGCCTCGGCGGTGGCGACGATGTCGAGCGGCCGCCCCAGGAAATCGCCCAGGTCGCCGCCGAACATGCGCCGCGCCGAGCGGTTCAGCCACAGGATGCAACCCCGCTCATCGGCCGTCACGATGCCCACCAGCACCGAGTCGAGCACCGCCCGGGTGCGGTCGGCCTGCTGGCCCAGCGCCTGGGCCATGCGCTCGCGCTCGCTGGCCAGATGGGCCAGCTCGGCCTGCTGCGCCTTCAGCCGGGTGATCTCGCTGAGCACCACGATGGCCTGGGGCGCTTCGCCGGGCGGCCCGATGCGCCGGATCGACAGCGCATGCCAATGCACCTGGCCCTCCTCGCCGGGCACCGCGATCTCCGTCTCGTGCAGCCCGCCGTCGGCCAGGGCCGCGCCGATCGCGCCCGGATCCTTGCCGGCCGCTCCGTCGGGCGCGCAGCTGCTGCGGGCGAGCAGCTGCCGGATGTCCGCCCCGAAGGCCTCGCCCGCCGTCACGCGCAGCATGCGCTCGAAGCGGCGGTTGCAGTGGATCACGCGGCTGCCCCGCAGCGAGGCGATGCCGACCGGCGAGCTCTCGAGAATGCCATGCAGGCCCTCGAGCATCTGCTCGGCCTGCGCCCGCCGGTATTCGGCGCTGCAATCCTCGACCAGCCCGAGGTAGCGGCGCACGCCCTGGCGCACGCCGCTGCAGCGCACCCGGGCACGCAGGCGCCGCCGCGAGACCGCTCCGGAGCGGCTTTCTTCGCGGATCTGGCGCTCCCGCACCAGCCAGCTGCCCTCGGTCGGCTGCAGCCGCTCGAGCCCGCCGTCCGACCAGCCCAGCAGGCCGCGCAGCAGCTCCCCGGCCTCGTGAAGGTCGACAGGCACCTCGCCGACGAACTGCTCCAGCCGGGCGTTCGACTGCAGCACCAGCCCGGTGGCATCGAACACCAGCATGCCCACCGGCACCGACTCGAGCCACTGCAGCTGCTCGTGCGAGAGGCGCTCGAGCTGTCCGCGCAGCGCCAGTTCGGTCTGCGAGGCGGCCAGGCCGCCGGACTCGCCGGCGTCGGGCAGGCTGCCCAGCGGCAGCACCAGCGCCCAGCGACCCTGGGCCAGAGCCACCAGGGTGCTGCCGTCCGGTGCGGCGCCCGACTCGATGCGCTCTCCCACCAGGGCCGCATGCAGCCGCGCATGCTGCTCCTCGCCCAGCACCCCGCGCAGATCGGCCAGCCCGATGCCGGGCTCCAGCGACAGGCGCCGCAGCGCCGCGCGGTTCAGGCGCTCGAGCCGCCCCTCCGGGCCGAGCACCAGCACCGGATCGGACAGCGCATCGAGCAGCGCGGAGGGCAGAACGGCATCGACGGCGACGGCAGACAGCATGGCCTGCAGTGTAGGCAGCCGGACACGCCTTTGCCGGATCCGGCGGTGCCCCCGACACGGCACGGACGCCCACCGCGTCGGCCATGTCACGCCCGGAGGCGCGACTCAGGCCATCTGCAGCGCGCTGCCCAGCGAGCGCAGCAGCGCCCGGTTGACATGGCGCATCGGCAGATCGCAGGCCTGCACATGGTCTCGCACATCGAAGCCGCTGCCGCCTTCGAGCGTGCGCACCAGATCCAGCACGGGGAAATAGGGGCCGGCCTCATGAACCAGCGCCGCATGCACGCCCGCCGGCACCGGCAGCGCGGTCAGCAGCTCGTCGAACGACTTCTGGAACATGCGGTCGAGCAGCGAGAACACGCCGCAGATGAACATCTCGCTGCGCTCGTCCGCATCCGCGCCGTCCCGGGCCAGCGCCTCCATCAGCAGCCCGCGGCGCACGGCGGCGAACATGACCGGGCGCAGGTTCTGGTCGTTGCCCGCGGTCACCAGCAGCAGCGACAGCCAGCGCTTCAGCCGCTGATAGCCCAGCAGCATCACCGCCTGCGCGAACGAGTTGACCTCGACCGTCAGGCCGAAGACGGGCGAGTTGATGTAGCGCATCAGCTTGAAGGCCAGCGACGGATCCCGCCGCAGCGTGGCCTCGAGCTGCGCGAGCGGCTCCTCGTTGTTGACCTGGTTGATCAGGTCCAGCGTGATCTGCAGATCCGGCCGGATGCCCCCGCTGCCCACGCGCCGGGGCTGCACCGCCTCGTCGACCGGCCAGCCCAGCACCGCGAGCGCACCGCGCTGGAAGGCCCCCTCCATCTGCTCGATCGTCGTCACGCCCTCCTGGAAGAACCCGATCGAACGGGTCACGCCCGGCGGCGGGGGCCCGGCGTCCAGCCGCCGCTCGTCGGCCAGATCGATGATCGAGTAGCGGAAGGCCCCCAGCAGTTCGCGCGGCAGCGGATGGTTGGGCCGCCCCGACAGCAGCAGGGTGTTGCCGTTGGCCGCCAGTTGCAGGATGTCATCGCGGTGAGCGGGATCCCCGGCCATGAACTTGGGGACCTCGATCATCACGTTGGGAGCCGGCTGGACCATCAGCAGGTCCGCCAGCAGGCTCTCGCAGCGCACCGACAGCACCACCTGAGGACCATCCTTGGGCCAGACCTCGCCCACGGTGCGCATCAGCTCGCCGACCGGCAGCCAGCGTGCCGCCTGTCCCAGCGGAAAGAATATCGGAAG
>JAUPTP010000276.1 GCA_030918015.1 Pseudomonadota bacterium | reverse complement strand
CCGCTCCGGTCGGTGCCGGACCACAGCGGCGTGAAGTCGTCGCGGCCCAGGCGCTCGGCGGCGGCGCGCAGCGGCGCCAGCGCGGCGCTGGCGCGCGGAAAAGGCGGCGCCAGCGCGCTGACCGGGCCGAACTCGGCCATCAGCCGGTTGTGCAGGCCGCGCGCCAGGCCGCCCGAGAACAGATTGGTCAGCGCGGTGGGCGCCTGCGGGTCGAGCAGCCGGGCGCGGTGCAGCGGCCCGGTCATGGCCTCGTCGCAGCACAGGAAGGCGGTGCCGACCTGCACCGCGCGTGCACCGGCGGCCAGCGCGGCGCGCACGGCGTCGGCCGAGCCGAGGCCGCCGGCGGCGATCACCGGCACCTCCAGCGCCTGGGCGCAGGCCGCCACCAGCGCCAGCGTGCCGCTCTGCCGGGCGGGGTCGGTGTCGAGGAAATGGCCGCGGTGGCCGCCGGCCTCCAGGCCCTGGGCGATCACCGCGTCGACGCCCCGGGCCTGCAGCCACTGCGCCTCGCGCAGCGTCGTCGCCGACGACAGGATGCGGCAGCCCAGCGCGCGCACCCGCCCCAGCAGCGCCGCCTCCGGCAGCCCGAAGTGGAAGCTGACCACCGCCGGCGGGCAGCGCTCCAGCACCTCGGCCATCGCGGCGTCGAAGGGCTGGCGGCTGGCCGGCGTCGGGCCGTCGTGCTCGCCCAGGCCGAACTCGGCGCGCAGCGGCGCCAGCGCCTGGCGCCAGCGGGCCTCGGCGGCGCCGGCCTGCGCGGCGTCGGGCGGGCGGTGGGCGAAGAAGTTGACGTTGCACGGCAGGCCGGCGGCCTGCATCGCCTGCAGCTCGCGCTCGAGCGCCTCGGGCGCGAGCATCGCCGCCGGCAGCGAGCCCAGGGCGCCGGCGCGGCCCACCGCCAGGGCCAGCCGGGCGTCCTGCGCGCCGGCCATCGGCGCCTGGATCAGCGGCCAGCGCAGGCGGGAGAGTTCAGGCAAGAGGGCGTGGGCGGGCATCGGCAGGTCTTCGCAGGCAGGGTTCAGTCGAACACCGGCACCACCCCATCCCTGAGCTGGCGGCGGCGCTGCTCATGGTCGGGCATCGCCGCCTGCACGATGGCCCAGAAGGCGGGGCTGTGGTTCATCTCGCGCAGGTGAGCCAGCTCGTGGACGACGACATAGTCGATCGTCTCGACGGGAAAGTGGATCAGGCGCCAGTTCAGGCGGATCGAGCCGTCGCTGCTGGCGCTGCCCCAGCGGGTGCGCGCCGAGCTCAGGCGCAGCTGCCGGATCTGCACGCCCATCGCGCCGGCGTGCAGCGCGATGCGGGCCTCGAACAGCGCGCGTGCCTGGCGCTGCAGCCAGCGCTGCACCGCCGCGCGCAGCGCCTCGGGCGCGGTGCCTGCGGGCAGGGCCAGCAGCAGCGTGGCCGGCTCCTGGGTGAGCGGGCGCGCGGCCTGCAGCAGCGTGCGCGAGAGCTGCGGCGCCAGGCGGATGCGCAGCGGCTCGCCCAGCCAGGGCAGTTCGGCGCCGTCGCGCCACTCGATGCGCGCGGCCTGCTGGGCCTGGTGGCGCTGGCCCTGCGCGGCGAGGTGGCGCAGGATCCAGGCGGTCTTGCGCTGCAGCGCCGCGTCGATCTGCGCCTGGGCGACGCTGCGCGGCGCGCTGACCGTCAGCCCGCTGGCGCCGATGGCAAAGCCCAGGGTGCGCCGGCTGGCGCGCCGCAGCCGGTAGCCCAGGCGCACGCCGCCCAGCTCGATCTCGCGGTGCGCGATCTCGGGCGCGGCGCGCGCGCTCATGCGGCGGGCGGGTAGGCCTCGGGGTCGAGGCGGCGCATCTCGGACTCGATCCAGCCCTCGACCTCGCGCATCAGCTCGTCGGGGCGGCGGCCCTGCGGGTCGATCGGCCGGCCGATCGAGATGTCGATCGTGCCCGGGCGCAGCAGGAAGCTCTTGCGCGGCCAGCAGCGCGCCGAGGTGACGGCCACCGGCACGATCGGCACGCCGGCGGTGATCGCCAGGCGCGAGGCGCCGCTCTTGTACTCGCCCTGCTCGCCGCGGACGGTGCGGGTGCCCTCGGGGAACATGATCATCCAGTTGCCCTGCTTCATGATGCGCGTGCCCTGCTCGGCCACCCGGCGCCAGGCCTCCGAGCGGCGGCCGCGGTCGATGTGCACCATGTCGAGCCGGCCGATCGCCCAGCCGAAGAAGGGGATCATCAGCAGCTCGCGCTTGAACACATAGGCCAGCGGATGCGGCATGACGGCCGGGAAGGCGAAGGTCTCCCAGGTCGACTGGTGCTTCGGGGCCAGGATGACCGCGGCGCTGCCGTCCTGGGCCGAGGGCACGTTCTCCAGCCCGTGCACGCGCCATTTCACGCCGCAGATCCACTTCGCGCCGTGGACGGCCGTCTTCAGCCAGCCCGCGCAGACCCAGTAGAGCGGCGTGCTGCGCATGAACGGCGAGATCACGACCACGAACAGGCTCCACGGGATGACCGTGGCCAGCAGCCAGACGAAATAGAGGGCGGAGCGCAGGTAGGCAAGCATTCGGGACTCGGGAAAGACGGGCGCGACGGCGGCCGGTGGGTCAGGATCGGCGGGCGTCGGCCGGCCGGCGCCGCTCGCTGGCGAGCAGCGCGTCGGCGAAGGCGGCGAGATCGGCATGCACCGTCAGGCCGGGCACCTGGTCATGGAGGGCCTGCAGGCCCGCCTCATCCAGCCGAGCGGCCTTGCCGGTGCGCACCAGGTGCGGCGTGCAGCCGACCGCGCTGGCCGCCTGCAGGTCGCGCAGCGTGTCGCCGACCGCCGGCACGCCCGCCATGTCGATGCCGAAGCGCCGGCCGATGTCCTCGAACAGGCCCGGGCGCGGCTTGCGGCAGGCGCAGTCGTCCTCGGGCGCGTGCGGGCAGAAGAAGACCGCATCCACCCGGCCGCCCAGGGGCGAGAGCAGCGCGTTCATCTTCGTGTGCATCGCCGTGAGCGTGGCGGCGTCGAACAGGCCGCGGCCCAGGCCGGACTGGTTGGTGGCGACCACCACATGCCAGCCGGCCTGGTGCAGCCGCGCGATCGCGGCCAGCGCCCCGGGCAGCGGCACCCACTCGTCGGCCGACTTGACGTAGTCGTCGCGGTCCTCGTTGATCGTGCCGTCGCGGTCGAGCACGACGAGCTTGATCGGATGGCTGCGTTCGCCCATCGTTCGCCCCCGGGATGCGACCGCCATCAGGCGGCCAGTCGCGCCAGGTCGGCGACGCGGTTCATCGCGACGTGCAGGGTCTTGAGCAGGCCCAGGCGGTTGGCGCGCAGTGCCGCGTCCTCGGCGTTGACCATCACGTCGTCGAAGAAGGCGTCGACCGGGCTTTTCAGTGCCGCCAGCGCCTTCAGGCTGCCGGCGTGGTCGCCCTGCGCGAACAGGCGGTCGGCCTCGGGCTGCACCGCGCCCAGCGCCTCGAACAGCGCCTGCTCGGCGGCTTCCTGCAGCAGCGCGGTGTCGACCTTCGCCTCCACCTCGCCCTCGGCCTTCTTCAGGATGTTGCCGATGCGCTTGTTGGCCGCGGCCAGCGAGGCGGCCTCGGGCAGGGCCGAGAAGGCGCGCACCGCCGCCAGACGGCGCGGCACCTCGCCCAGGCGGGCGGGGCTGAGGGCCAGCACCGCGTCGATCTCCTGCGCGCTGTAGCCCTGCTCGCGCAGGGAGACGGCCAGGCGGTCGGCGAAGAAGGGCAGCAGCTTCGCGGTCGGATCCTCGATCAGGCCGCCGAACACCGGCGCGGCCGAGGCCAGCAGCTCGGGCAGGTCCAGCGGCAGGTTGTTCTCGACCAGGATGCGGATCACGCCCAGCGCGTGGCGGCGCAGCGCGAACGGGTCCTTGTCGCCGGTGGGCAGCTGGCCGATGCCAAAGAGGCCCACCAGGGTTTCCAGCTTGTCGGCCAGCGCCACGACCGTGCCGGTGTGGTTGCGGGGCAGCGCATCACCCGCGAAGCGCGGCTTGTAGTGGTCTTCGATGGCGATGGCCACGCCGTCGCGCAGGCCCTCGAAGCGGGCGTAGTAGCCGCCCATGATGCCCTGCAGCTCGGGGAACTCGCCGACCATGTCGGTCAGCAGGTCGGTCTTGGCCAGCAGCGCGGCCTGGTCGGCCTTGTGCGCGAGCATCTGCAGCTCGTCATGCGACTGCACCGACGCGGCCTGATGCTCGCCGAGCTGGCGCACGATCAGGTGGGTCAGCGCGCGCACGCGCTCGGTGCGCTCGCCCTGGGTGCCGAGCTTGCCGTGGTAGACCACCTTGGCCAGACCGGCCACGCGCGACTCCAGCGTCTTCTTGCGGTCCTGGTCGAAGAAGAACTTGGCGTCGGCCAGGCGCGGGCGCACCACGCGCTCGTTGCCGCCGATGACTGCGCTCGGGTCGGCCGGGCTGATGTTGCTGACGATCAGGAACTTGTTCGTCAGCTTGTCCTGGGCGTCCAGCAGCGGGAAGTACTTCTGGTTGGCCTTCATCGTCA
>JAUPTP010000275.1 GCA_030918015.1 Pseudomonadota bacterium | reverse complement strand
CTGCGGGCGTGGCCGCGCGGGTGATCTTCACCGGCCAGCGCAAGGATGTGGCCGACCTCACGCCGGGCTTCGACATCTTCGCGATGCCCTCGCTGACCGAGGGCCTGTCGATCGCGCTGCTCGAGGCCTGCGCGACCCGGCTGGCGATCGTCGCCACCGCGGTGGGCGGCAACCCCGAGATCGTGCGCGATGGCCAGACCGGCCTGCTGGTGCCGCCCGACCAGGGCGAGCCGCTGCAGGCGGCGCTGGAGCGGCTGCTGGCCGACGCGCCGCTGCGCGAGCGCCTGGGCCAGGCCGCCTGCGACTGGGTGAGCGAACACGCCTCGATCGGGGCGCTCTACCGCACCTGCAGCGCGTTCTATCAGCGAGCGCGGGGTCGGTGAAGCGCGGGCGGGTCGCAGGCTGCGACAATCGCGGCCCTCCTGCCTTGCCTCCTCCGCCTGGACCGCCCATGTCATTCGTTTCCCTCGGCCTGAAGCCGCCCCTGCTGAGCGCGCTGCGCGAACTCGGTTTCACGCAGCCCACGCCGGTGCAGGCCGAGGCGATTCCCGCCGCGCTCTCGGGCGCCGATCTTCAGGTCTCGGCGCAGACCGGCTCGGGCAAGACGCTGGCCTTC
The DNA here is from genome assembly GCA_030918015.1 of Pseudomonadota bacterium. Lineage (GTDB taxonomy): Bacteria > Pseudomonadota > Gammaproteobacteria > Burkholderiales > Burkholderiaceae_C > Sphaerotilus. The sequence continues at coordinate 3,869 of JAUPTP010000275.1, read as the reverse complement.
GCGCTGCCGCTGCTGCAGGCCGATCTGGCCGCCACCCGCGCCTGGCCGCGCGCGCCGCATGCGCTGGTGCTGGCGCCGACCCGCGAGCTGGCGATCCAGACCGGCGAGCTGCTGCGCGATCTGGCGCGCCGCCTGCCGGATCCGCCGCGGGTGTCGGTGCTGTTCGGCGGCGTGTCGATCAATCCGCAGATGATGGGCCTGCGCGGCGGCACCGAGCTGGTGGTGGCCACGCCGGGCCGGCTGCTCGATCTGGTCGACCACAACGCGATCCGGCTCGACCATGTGCGCACGCTGGTGCTCGACGAGGCCGACCGGCTGCTCGACCTGGGCTTCGCCGACGAGCTGGCCCGGGTGCTGGCGCTGCTGCCGGCGCGCCGGCAGAACCTGCTGTTCTCGGCGACCTTCGCGGCGGCGGTGCAGTCGCTGGCCGATGCGCTGCTGCGCGCGCCGGTGCGCGTCGACATCGCGCCGGGGCCGGTCGCCGGCGTGGCGGAGGAGGGCGGCGAGGGCGCCGCATCCCATCCCGACATCCAGGAGCGCGCGATTGCGCTCGACGCCGGCCGGCGCACCGGCGTGCTGCGCCAGCTGCTGAAGACGCATGGCTGGGACCGGGTGCTGGTCTTCGTCGCCACCCGCCACGCCACCGAGCTGGTCGCGCACAAGCTCGGCCGCGAGGGCGTGCCGGCGCATGCGCTGCACGGCGAGCTGAGCCAGGGCGCCCGCACCGAGGTGCTGGCGGCCTTCCGCGCCGGGCGCATCCGCGTGCTGGTGGTGACCGATCTGGCCGCGCGCGGCATCGACATCCCGGCGCTGCCGGCGGTGGTCAACTTCGACCTGCCGCGCTCGACCGACGACTACACCCACCGCATCGGCCGCACCGGGCGCGCCGGGCTGCCTGGCACCGCGGTGAGCTTCGTCAGCGCCGCGACCGAGGCGCATTTCCGCCTGATCGAGAAGCGCCAGGGCCGACGCGTGCCGCGCGAGCAGCTCGCCGGCTACGAGCCGACCGAGACCGCCACGCCGGAGCAGTCCGCCGGCGGCGTCAAGGGCCGGCGCCCGAGCAAGAAGGACAAGCTGCGGGCGGCGGCCGCGGCAGCGGCGGGCGGTGCCGGGGTGGCGTCTGATCTGGATCAAGCATCAGGCAAAGGTCCGGCGCCGGTGCGCGATCCGGCCGCGTGATTCGGCAGAAAATGCAGGGTTGCGAACCATTCTTGTTTAGGATGCATGAATTGCATGCCCGGCGTGTCCGGGCTGCTGCCGGATTTCGAAACGAGGATGGCTTCCATGACCCGCTCGCCCCTGCTGATGTCGCTGCGTGACCTGCCGCAGCGCGCCTCCGCCCGCATCGCCGCGATCGTGCCGCACGCGATGCCCGACGCGGTGGCGCAGCGCCTGGAGGAGCTCGGCTTCGTGCCGGGCGAGACGATCCGCGTCGTCGCGCGCGGCCCCTTCGGCCGCGAGCCGATCGCGGTGCAGGTCGGCTTCACCCGCTTTGCGCTGCGCCGCGCCGAGGCCGAGCGGGTCATGATCGACAGCGCCTCGGTGCGCGGCGCATGAGCGCCGCCAACCTGTCGGGCACCGCGGACGCGGTGCGCCACCTCGCGCTGGTCGGCAATCCGAACTGCGGCAAGACCGCGCTGTTCAACCGCCTGACCGGCAGCCGCCAGAAGGTCGCCAACTACACCGGCGTGACCGTCGAGCGCAAGGAGGGCCGCTTCGTCGCGCCCTCGGGGCGGCATTTCCGCATCCTCGATCTGCCCGGCACCTACAGCCTGCAGGCCAAGAGCCCGGACGAGGAGGTCACCCGCGCGGTCTGCCTGGGCGAGCTTGCCGGCGAGCCGCTGCCCGATGTGCTGGTGGCGGTGGTCTCGGCGACCAACCTGCGCCTGCACCTGCGCTTCGCGCTGGAGCTGCGCGCGCTGGGCCGGCCGATGGTGCTGGTGCTCAACATGATGGACGAGGCGCGCCGCCTGGGCATGCGCATCGACCGCGAGCGGCTGGCGCGCGAGTTCGGCGTGCCGGTGGTCGAGGCGGTCGCGGTCGAGAAGGACGGCGCGCGCGCGCTGGTCGCGCTGCTCGACCAGGGCCTGCCGGCCGCGCCCGCGGTGGCCGCGCCGGCCGATCTGCATGCCGAGACGACCCGGCTGCTGGCCGAGGCGGTGGTCTTCGACGAGTCGGTCACCCACCGCGACGAGCGCATCGATGCGGTGCTGCTGCATCCGGTGGCCGGGCCGCTGATCCTGGCGGCGGTGCTGTTCCTGATGTTCCAGGCGGTGTTCTCCTGGGCCGCGCCGCTGATGGACGGCATCAAGGAAGGCATGGCCTGGCTGGCCGGGCAGGTCAACGCCGGGCTGCCGGAGGGGCCGCTGCGCGGGCTGCTGGCCGACGGCGTGATCGCCGGCGCCGGCAGCGTGCTGGTCTTCCTGCCGCAGATCCTGATCCTGTTCCTGTTCATCCTGGCGCTCGAGGAGTCGGGCTATCTGCCGCGCGCGGCCTTTCTGCTCGACCGGCTGATGGTGGGCGCGGGCCTGTCGGGGCGCTCCTTCATTCCGCTGCTGTCGAGCTTTGCCTGCGCGGTGCCGGGCATCATGGCCACCCGCAGCATCCAGCATCCGCGCGACCGGCTGGTGACCATCCTGGTGGCGCCGCTGATGACCTGCTCGGCGCGGCTGCCGGTCTATGCGCTGCTGATCGGCGCCTTCGTGCCGGACCGTCCGGTCGCGGGCCTGTTCAACCTGCAGGGCATCGTGATGTTCGGGCTCTATGTGGCGGGCATCGTCAGCGCGGTGATCGTGGCGATGGTGATGAAGCGCCTGGGCCGGCGCGCCGGCGCGGGCGACCACCCGCTGCTGCTGGAGCTGCCGGCCTACCGGATGCCCAATCCGCGCGACCTGGCGATCGGCCTGCTCGAGCGCGCGCGCATCTTCGTGCGCCGCGTGGGCACGGTGATCATGGCGCTGAGCGTGCTGCTGTGGGGCCTGGCGAGCTTCCCCGGGCCGCCGGAGGGCGCGACCCGCGCGGCGATCGAGTACAGCGTCGCCGGCATGCTCGGACATGCGCTGGAAGTGGTGTTCGCGCCGATCGGCTTCAACTGGCAGATCTGCATCGCGCTGGTGCCGGGCATGGCCGCCCGCGAGGTCGCGGTGGGCGCGCTGGCCACCGTCTATGCGCTGTCGGACACCGGCGACGGTGCGGCCGAGCAGCTCGCCGGCCTGATCGGCGCGCAGTGGGGCCTGCCGACCGCGCTGTCGCTGCTGGCCTGGTACATCTTCGCGCCGCAGTGCATCTCGACGCTGGCGGTGATCCGCCGCGAGACCAACTCGGTGCGCACGATGTGGCTGTCGGCCGCCTACCTGACCGCGCTGGCCTACGGCTCGGCCTTCATCACCTTCCACCTCGCCCGGGCCCTGACATGACGCTCTACGCCGCCTTCGAGACCACCGTGATCGCCGGCGCCTGCGGCTGGGCGCTGTGGCATGTCGCCACGCGGGTGCTGAAGCTGAAGCTGGGCCGTCGCGCGGCGGCGGGCACCACGACCGGCGGCGGGGCCGCCTGCGGGGGCTGCAGCGGCTGCGGCAGCAGCGCGGGCAGCGCGTGCGGCAGCGGCGCCGGGGCCCGCCCGGTCACGATCGACCGGGCCGGGGCTGCCGCGGATCAGCGCGGCAGCTGAGCCTTGAGCCAGGCCATGAGCCGCGCGCCCTTCGTCATGCCCAAGATGGACAGCGCCTTTTCGCGCAGCAACGCGGTGTACGACACCACCATTGGCTGGCGCTTTGTCAATCCGCGCATGCAGGCACTCTACGGCACCGACAGCATGCCCGAGACGGCCGAGAACGTTGCCACCGAATACGGCATCGACCGCGCCGCGC
>JAUPTP010000274.1 GCA_030918015.1 Pseudomonadota bacterium | reverse complement strand
CACTGCGGACGTCGGCCAGGAGATCGTGATCGACCAGGTGCTCGCCGTCGGCAACGGCGCGGAGCTCAAGGTCGGTGCACCCCTGGTGGATGGCGCCTCGGTGAAGGCCACCGTCGTCTCGCACGGTCGTCACGACAAGGTCCGCATCTTCAAGATGCGTCGCCGCAAGCACTACCAGAAGCGCCAGGGCCATCGCCAGAACTACACCGAGCTGCAGATCAGCGCGGTCGTGGCCTGATCCCCGGTCTTCCTTCCAGATCTCCCAGGAGCTGAAACATGGCACAGAAAAAAGGCGGCGGTTCCACACGGAACGGCCGTGATTCCCAGCCGAAGATGCTCGGCGTCAAGGCCTACGGTGGCCAGGTCGTGAGCGCCGGTTCGATCATCGTGCGTCAGCGCGGCACCCGTTTCCACGCCGGTCCGGGCGTCGGCATGGGCCGTGACCACACGCTGTTCGCGCTGGTCGATGGCACGATCTCGTTCGCCGTCAAGGGCGCCGAGAACCGCAAGACCGTCGTCGTCACGCCGGTCTGAGCGAACGGACACTCCTGTCCTTTTGCCTCATGCGCATGAAGCCCCGGCGTGCCGGGGCTTTTTGCATTGCAACGATCTCTCGTCCGGAGAACACGCATGAAATTTGTCGATGAGGTCACGATCGACGTGGCCGCCGGAAACGGTGGTGCCGGCTGCGCGAGCTTCCGGCGCGAGAAGTTCATCCCCTTTGGCGGCCCCGATGGCGGCAATGGCGGCCGCGGCGGCCATGTCTACGCGCTGGGCGACCGCAACCTGAACACGCTGGTCGATTTCCGCTACACCCGCCGCCACGATGCGCGCAACGGCGAGTCGGGGCGCGGCTCCGACCAGTTCGGCGCCGCCGGCGAGGACGTGGTGCTGCGCATGCCGGTGGGCACGATCATCCGCGATGCCGAGACCGAGGAGATCATCGCCGAGCTGCTCGAGCACGGCGAGAAGATCATCCTGGCCAAGGGCGGCGACGGCGGCTTCGGCAACCTGCACTTCAAGTCCAGCACCAACCGCGCGCCGCGCCAGAAGACCCCGGGCTGGCCCGGCGAGATCAAGGCGCTCAAGCTCGAGCTGCGCGTGCTGGCCGACGTCGGCCTGCTGGGCATGCCCAACGCCGGCAAGTCGACGCTGATCACCGCCATCTCGAACGCGCGGCCGAAGATCGCCGACTATCCTTTCACCACGCTGCATCCGAACCTGGGCGTGGTGCGCGTCGGCCCCAGCCAGAGCTTCGTCGTCGCCGACGTGCCCGGACTGATCGAGGGCGCCTCCGAGGGCGCGGGCCTGGGTCACCTGTTCCTGCGCCACCTGCAGCGCACCCGCGTGCTGCTGCACCTGGTCGACGCGGTGCCCTTCGACGAGAACGTCGATCCGGTCGCCGAGGTGCGCGCGATCGCCAAGGAGCTGAAGAAGTACGACAAGGCGCTGTACGAGAAGCCGCGCTGGCTGGTGCTCAACAAGCTCGACATGCTGCCCGATCCGGTCGAGCGCAAGGCACGGGTGAAGGACATCGTGCGCCGGCTGCGCTGGAAGGGCCCGGTCTTCGAGCTCTCCGCGCTGACCCGCGAGGGCTGCGATCCGCTGATCCATGCGCTCTACGCCCATGTCTCGAAGCTGAATGCGCCGCCGATCGAGGCCCCGGACGTGCGCTTCATCGAGGAGGCGTCGGCCGAGCCGGTGCCGGTCGAGGCGGCTGCGCCCGCGCCGCGCCGCCGCACCAAGGCCGCGCCCAAGCCCGCGCTGCCGGCGGACGACGAGCCCACGTTCATGCCCGACTCCGACGATCCCCGCTTCCGCTGATTCCGTCTCCACCTCTTCCGTCCGCGGTCGCCGCGGCCCGCTGCCATGAGTGATGTCCTGAAGAACGCCCGCCGCATCGTCGTCAAGGTCGGCTCCAGCCTGGTCACCAACGAGGGGCGCGGGCTCGACGCCGCCGCGATCCACGCCTGGTGCGTGCAGCTGGCGGCGCTGGTGCGCCAGGGCCGCGAGGTGGTGATGGTGTCCTCGGGCGCGATCGCCGAGGGCATGAAGCGCCTGGGCTGGGCGACCCGGCCGAAGGAGATCAACGAGCTGCAGGCCGCGGCCGCCGTCGGCCAGATGGGCCTGGCGCAGATCTACGAGACCTCCCTGCGCGAGCAGGGCCTGGGCAGCGCGCAGGTGCTGCTCACGCACGCCGACCTGGCCGACCGCGAGCGCTACCTCAACGCCCGCTCGACGCTGCTGACGCTCTTGGGCCTGGGCGTGGTGCCGGTGATCAACGAGAACGACACGGTGGTCACCGACGAGATCAAGGTCGGCGACAACGACACGCTCGGCGCCCTGGTGGCCAACCTGATCGAGGCCGACGCGCTGGTCATCCTGACCGACCAGAAGGGCCTCTATTCGGCCGATCCGCGCAAGGATCCGGACGCGAAGTTCATCCACGAGGCGGTGGCCGGCACGCCGGAGCTCGAGCAGATGGCGGGCGGCGCCGGCAGCTCGATCGGCAAGGGCGGCATGATCACCAAGATCCTGGCCGCGAAGCGCGCCGCCGGCAGCGGCGCCAGCACCGTGATCGCCTGGGGCCGCGAGCAGGATGCGCTGCTGCGCCTGGTCGAGGGCGAATCGATCGGCACGCTGCTGGTGGCGGCGACGCAGAAGGTCGCCGCGCGCAAGCAGTGGATGGTCGATCACCTGCAGCTGCGCGGGGCGGTCGTGGTCGACGACGGCGCGGCGCTGAAGCTGCGCGAGGCGGGCAAGAGCCTGCTGCCGATCGGCGTGGTCGAGGCGCAGGGCGAGTTTGCGCGCGGCGATGTCATCGCGGTGCGCACCACCGCCGGCCAGGAGATCGCCCGTGGCCTGGCCAACTACACCGCCAGCGAGACCCGGCGCATCGCACGCAAGCCCTCGTCGCAGATCGAGGGCCTGCTGGGCTACGCCTGGGAGCCCGAGCTGATCCACCGCGACAACCTGGTGCTGCTGGGCTGACGCGCGCGGTGGCCTGCCGCCCGATCCGGGCGGCAGCCTCGCATCCGGACTCAGCCCAGCACGGGCGACAGCGCGCGGCGCGCGTCGGCTTCGCTCAGGTCCGCGCGGGCGGCGTAGTCGGCGAGCTGGTCCTCGCCGATGCGGCCGACGTTGAAGTAGGTCGCCTGCGGGTGGGCCAGATAGAAGCCGCTGACCGAGGCGGCCGGCGTCATCGCCAGGCTCTCGGTCAGGCCCATGCCGATGGCCGGCGCATCCAGCATCTCGAACATCGCGCGCTTGACGAGGTGGTCCGGGCAGGCCGGGTAGCCGGGCGCGGGGCGGATGCCGCGGTAGGTCTCGGCGATCAGCTGCTCGTTGGAGAGCGCCTCGTCGGCCGCATAGCCCCACAGCTCGGTGCGCACGCGCTGGTGCAGGCGTTCGGCGAAGGCCTCGGCCAGGCGGTCGGCCAGGGCTTTCAGCATGATCGCGCTGTAGTCGTCGTGCTGGGCGATGAACTGCGCCTCCTTCTTCTCGACATTCAGGCCGGCGGTGACCGCGAACAGGCCGATGTAGTCCGGCTTCGTGCCCTTCGGGGCGATGAAGTCGGCCAGCGAGCGGTTGGGGCGCGCCACGCCGTCGATCACCGGGCGCACCGTCTGCATGCGCAGCGGCTGCCAGCGCATCAGCACCTGGCGGCGCGACTCGTCGGCGTAGATCTCGATCGTGTCGTCATCGACCGTGTTGGCGGGCCAGAAGCCCATCACGCCGCTCGCCTGCAGCCAGCGGCCGTCGATCAGGCGCTGCAGCATCCGGCGGCCGTCGGCCAGCACGCGGGTGGCCTGCTCGCCCACCACCTCGTCGGTGAGGATGTCCGGGTATTTGCCGGCCAGGTCCCAGGTCTGGAAGAAGGGCGCCCAGTCGATGCAGGCGGCCAGCTCGGCCAGGTCCTGGTTGCGGAACTCGCGCCGGCCGAGGAATTTCGGCGCAGGCGGCGTGTAGGTCGTCCAGTCGAGCGGCGTGCGGTTGGCGCGCGCCTCGGCCAGCGTGACCAGCGGCGTGGCCTTCTTGTTCGCGTGCTGCTCGCGCACCCGGTCGTAGTCGGCCTTCAGCTCGGCGATGTACTGGTCGGCGCGCTCCTCGCTGAGCAGGTCCGAGCACACGCCCACCGCACGGCTGGCATCAGGCACATAGACCACCGGGCCGTCGTAGTTCGGCGCGATCTTGACGGCGGTGTGCACCCGCGAACAGGTCGCGCCGCCGATCAGCAGCGGCGTGGCCCGCTCGGCGAAGTAGGGGTCGCGCTGCATCTCGGCGGCGACATGCTGCATCTCCTCCAGGCTGGGCGTGATCAGGCCCGACAGGCCGATGATGTCCGCGCCTTCCTCCTTGGCCTTCCTGAGGATGTCCTGGCACGGGACCATCACGCCCATGTTGACCACCTCGAAGTTGTTGCACTGCAGCACGACCGTGACGATGTTCTTGCCAATGTCGTGCACGTCGCCCTTGACGGTGGCGATGACGATCTTGCCCTTGGGCTTCACGTCGCCGCCGGCGTCCTGCAGCG
>JAUPTP010000273.1 GCA_030918015.1 Pseudomonadota bacterium | reverse complement strand
GATGCTGGGCGAGATGGCCGAGGCCGAGGCCGCGGTGCTCGAGAACGTGGTCCAGCCCACCGGGCTGCTGCGGGTGACCAGTTCGGTGTCCTTCGCGATGATGCACATCGCGCCGATGCTGCCGGAATTCCACCGCCGCCACCCGCAGCTGACGGTGCAGATCGTCGCCGCCAACCGCTATCCGGACTTCATCGAGGCCGGCATCGACGTGGCCATCCGCACCCGCGAGGTCGAGGGCGACTCGGGCATCACCGTGCGCCGGCTCGCCGTCACCCGCCGCGTCATGGCCGCCTCGCCCGGCTACCTGGCCGATTTCGGCGCGCCCCGCCAGCCCGAGGACCTGAGCGCGCACCGGCTGCTGGTCTACAACCTGGCCAAGGATCCCTACGTGCTGCACCTGCGCCGCGGCCAGGAGCAGCGCGACATCCGCATCGAGAGCCTGCTGGACTCGAACGAGGGGCAGGTGATCTGCGCGGCCGGGCTGGGCGGGCTGGGCATCGTCATCCAGCCGCTCTACATCGTCTACGACGACATCGTGGCCGGCCGACTGGTGCCGGTGCTCACCGACTGGCAACTGCCGCCGCTCAACATCAACCTGGCCTACCAGAGCCGGCGCCTGCAGCCGGCCAAGCTCCGGGTCTTCAACGACTTCCTGGTCGAGCGCTTCGAGCGGCTCGGGCTGGAGGCCAAGTGGGCCTCGCTGATGGATCGTCCGGCCTGACCTGGGATTAACCCCCGTGATTCTTCCGACGGGCGGAAGAGAGATTTTCCATGAGGCTGTTTTTTACCGAAAGACGTGAATCTACAGTGGCCGCCATGGAGACTCATCCCGAATCCGGTGGCCGAATGATCAAGCACATCGTCATGTGGAACGTGCGGGGCGACAGCCCCGAGGAACGCCAGGCGGCGGCCCGCCTCGTCAAGCGCAGCTTCGAGGATCTGGCCGACCGCATTCCCGGACTGCTCACCCTGGAGGTGGGCCTGGACACCAGCGGCGTGGACTACGCCTGCGACATGGTGCTCTACACCGAGTTCGAGACGCAGGCAGCGCTGGAGGCCTACGCGAGTCACCCCGAGCACCTGCGGGTGCGCCAGGCACTGGGCGACGTGCGGGTGGCCCGCTACCAGGTGGACTACCCCAGCGAGGCCGCCAGCGCGCCTCTCGCCCTGGAGCGCTGACCATGAGCGGATCCTCTCGCTTCATCTACACCGCGCAGCCGGCGCGGGTGGTCTTCGGCCGCGGCCGTCTGGCCGACCTGGCCGCCGAGGTCGAGGCCCTGGGCGCCCGGCGCGCGCTGGTGCTCTGCACGCCGGAGCAGCGCGGCATGGCCGAGCGGGCGGCCGCGCTGCTGGGCGAGCGCTGCGCCGGCCTCCATGACCAGGCCCGCATGCATGTGCCGATCGAGACCGCGCGCCGGGCCACCGAAGAGGCCGCGCGCCTCGGGGCCGACTGCGCGGTGGCGCTGGGCGGTGGCTCCACGATCGGCCTGGGCAAGGCGATCGCGCTGGAGTCCTCGCTGCCGATCGTCGCGGTGCCGACCACCTATGCCGGCTCCGAGATGACGCCGATCTACGGCATCACGGCCGATAGCGTGAAGAAGACCGGCCGCGATCTGCGCGTGCTGCCGCGCACCGTGATCTACGACCCGGAGCTGAGCGACGGCCTGCCGCTGGCGATGTCGGTGACCAGCGGCATCAACGCGATGGCCCATGCGGCTGAGGCGCTCTACGCCCGCGACGGCAATCCGGTGATGTCGCTGATGGCCGAAGAAGGTCTGCGCAGCCTGGCCCAGGGTCTGCGCCGTCTGGTGCACGGCAGCGCCGAGCAGCAGGCCGCCAGCCGCGAGCTCTGCCTGCAGGGCGCCTGGCTTTGCGGCACGGTGCTTGGCCATGTCGGCATGGCGCTGCACCACAAGCTCTGCCACACGCTGGGCGGCACGCTGGACCTGCCGCATGCCGCCACCCACACCGTGGTGCTGCCGCATGCACTGGCCTACAACGCCGCCGCGGCCCCCGAGGCCATGGCCCGCATCGCCCGCGCCCTGGGCGTGGCGGATGCCGCCACCGGCCTGCACGACCTGGCGCGCGACCTGGGCGCGCCGCTGTCGCTGCGCGAGATCGGCATGCGCGAAGCCGACATCGAGCGGGCCACCGACATCGCGCTGGCCAATCCCTACTGGAATCCGCGCCCGATCGAGGCCGACGCGATCGGCCAGCTACTGCGCGCAGCCTGGGCGGGCGAGCGGCCGGCGGTTGCCGCCTCCGCCACCGCGCACTGACCGCCCCCCCGGGCCACCCCGAACACCAAGACGACGGAGACCTCCCCACATGGCTGCCAACCCTTCCCGCCCGCCGATCGGCAACGACACCCTGATGGGCGTGGCCTGCCTGGGCATCACCCACCCGCACACCTCGGGCCGCGTGCGCGCCGTCCAGCGCCTGGCCGGCGCCCGCATGATGGGCGCGGCCGACGACAGCCCGCTGCTGCAGCCCTTCTGCGATGCGCTGGGTCTGACGCCGCGCAGCAAGCAGGAGATCCTGGACGACCCGGACGTGCATGTCGTCTACGTCCATTCCAAGAGCTACGCGATGGCCGACCTGACGGTCGAGGCGCTCGAAGCCGGCAAGGCCGTGCTGTGCGAGAAGCCGGCCGGTCGCAACTCGGCCGATGCACGCCGCATCGTCGAGGCGGTCGAGCGCACCGGCGGCATCGTGCAGGTCGGCTACTGCTGGCGCTTCTCGCCGGCCGTCGACAAGATGCAGGAGGTGCTGAAAAGCGGGCGCCTGGGCAAGGTGCTGCAGGTGCGCGCGCACGGCGGCTGCTCGCACAACGAGGCCGACACCAGCCACATGAAGCAGCCGGGCGACATCGGCGGGGCGATGTTCGTCATCTCCTGCCACCTGTTCGACCGGGTGATCCACCACTTCGGCATGCCGCGCTCGGTCAATGCGCGCATCACCAAGTTCCCCGGCGCGATGGGCGAGACCTCGCGCGAGGACGCCGCCGGCGCGGTGCTGAACTACGGCGACAAGATCGTCGTCGTCGACTTCTTCTCGTGGGATCCGCTGCCCTGGCTGGAAGCCTGGGACATCACCGCCTACGGCACCGCCGGCATGATGAGCTCGCGCCCCTCGCCGTCCAGCTACCGCATCTACGACAACGGCTCGGTCGACGGCCACCGCGAGGGCTGGACCGACTGGGCCGAGACGGGCTTCCCGATCAACTGGGCGTCGAAGAAGACCATCTATTCGCCCGAGCTGGCCGAGATCGGCAACCCGGTCTTCTTCGACCGCGAGCTCGCCCACTTCAACCGTTCGGTGCGCGAAGGCGCGCCGGTCGTCATCCCGGCAACGCAGGCGCTCGACATCAGCCGGCTGATCGAAGCGCTGTTCGCCTCCTCCCAGAACGCAGGCTCCGAGGTTTTCCTGTGACCGACTCCGTCAAGACCCCCGAACTGCTGGCCGCCTACTGGACCCTGGCCGGCGACGTCTACCCCGGTGCCCCCACCGAGGTCAGCCCCTACAGCCTGGAGGACCGCGCCGCGGCCGCGGCCCGCGCCGGCTACACCGGCATGGGTCTGGTCCACGCCGACCTGATGGCCAACCGCGATCGCCTGGGCTGGTCCGGCGTGCGCCGGGTGCTGGCCGACCACGGCATCCGCCACATCGACGTCGAGTTCCTCGGCGACTGGTTCCTCGATGCGGCCGACCCGCGCCGCGCCGCCTCCGACCAGATGCGCCAGGAACTGCTCGAGTCCGCCGCCGAGCTGGGCGCGCGCAACCTGAAGATCTCGCCCGAGCTGTTCGCCGAGACGCCGGCTGACGTGCCTCATCTGCGTGAGGAGTTCATCCGGCTGTGCGAGCAGGCCCGCGAGGTCGGCACGAACATCCTGATGGAGATGATGCCCTTCACCAACGTGGCCACCATCGACACCGCGATGGCCATCATCGCCGGGGCCGACCAGCCCAACGGCGGCATCCTGCTCGACGTCTGGCATGTGGCGCGGGGCGGCATGAGCTACGACGAGATCGCCAAGATCCCGGCGCGCTTCCTCAAGGGCGTGGAGCTCGACGACGCCGATCCGCAGGTCGTGGGCACGCTGTTCGAGGACACCCGCTTCAGCCGCCGGCTCTGCGGCGACGGCTGCTTCGACGTGCCGGCCTTCATCCGCGCGGTGCAGGCCGCCGGCTGCGACGCGCCCTACTACGGCGTGGAGATCATCTCCAGCAGCTTCCGCCTGCAGCCGCTGGACGTGATGGCCCGCACCTCCTTCGACTCGGCAATGCGGCAGTTCGCCGGTACACACTGATTCCCGCCTGCCCCTTGATTTTGAAAGCAACGAGGAGACTCTCATGATTCGTGTCGCTGTCCTGGGCGCCGGCCGCATCGGCCAGATCCATGCCGCCAATGTCGCCGCCCATCCGCTGGCCCGGCTGGTGGCGGTGGTCGATCCGATCGCCGCAGCTGCCGACCGCCTGTCGGCCCAGCTGAACTGCGAGGCCTCGGTCGATGCCGAGGCCACCATCGCCCGTCCCGACGTC
>JAUPTP010000272.1 GCA_030918015.1 Pseudomonadota bacterium | reverse complement strand
GCGGGCAGGTCGGCGAGGGCCGGAAGGTGCTGCGGTAGAGCTCGGCGGCCTGCTGCAGCGCATCCGGTGCGAAGTGGGCCGCGAAGGCATAGGGCCGGCCCAGCCAGGCCGCGAGCTGGGCGCTGTACAGGCTCGAGCCCAGCAGCCAGACCGGCACGCGCGTGCCCTGGCCGGGCAGCGCGCGCACCGCCACGCCGGGCGGCGCCTCGTCGAGGTAGGCCATCAGCTCGGCCACGTCCTGGGGATAGCTGTCCTCGCCTCGGCGGTCGAGCGAGCGGCGCAGCGCATGCATCGTCGGCCGGTCGGTGCCGGGCGCGCGGCCCAGGCCCAGGTCGATGCGGCCCGGGTGCAGCGTCGCCAGCGTGCCGAACTGCTCGGCCACCACCAGCGGCGCGTGGTTGGGCAGCATGATGCCGCCCGAGCCGATGCGGATCGTCTGGGTGTGCACGGCGATGTGGGCCAGCAGCACCACGGTGGCCGAGCAGGCCAGCCCGTCCATGTTGTGGTGTTCGGCCAGCCAGTAGCGCTGGTAGCCGCAGCGCTCGGCGTGGCGGGCCAGATCGACCGCGTGACGCAGCGCGGTGGCGGTGTCGCTGCCCTCGGCGATCGGCACGAGGTCGAGCACGGACAGCGGAATCGGGGCGGAGGCTGGGATCATCGGGGCATCTTCCTCCGGATCGAACGTCCCTGTCCGTCTGTCGCTCATGTCGCTGCCCGAGTTGTCCACAGCCTCGTCTGCCCGTCGCCCCGTCTGTCCGCGCTGCATGCGCCCTTGCGTGGCCTGCCTGTGCGATCTGGTCACGCCTGTGGATAACTCGGTCGAAGTGCTGCTGCTCCAGCATCCGCAGGAAGCCCGCGAGGCCAAGAACAGCGCGCGGCTGCTGGCGCTCGGCCTGTCGCGCGTGCGGCTGGAGGTGGGCGAGCGGTTCGATCCGGTGACCCTCGCCGGGTGGATCGGCCCGGGCGGGCACCTGCTTTATCCACAGACCGACACCGCGCCCGATGACCGGCGCCGGATGCAGGAGGCTGTGGATAACTTGGGCTTCTCGCCCTGCGGCGAGGCCGACCGGCTGGTCGTGCTGGACGCCACCTGGCGCAAGAGCCTGCGCATGCTGCACCTCAATCCGCTGCTCGGGGCGCTGCCTCGGGTGGTGCTCCACGATGTGCCGCCGGCCCGCTATGGCGCCATGCGCCGGGCCCGTCGCGAGGGCCAGCTCTCCACGCTCGAGGCGGTCTGTGCCGCGCTGGGCCAGCTCGAGCAGGCCCCTGGCCGCTACGCTCCGATGCTGGCGGGCTTCGATCGCTTCGTCGCCCGCTGGCAGGCGCAGCTCAGACCGGAGCCACCGCCTGCAACGCCCGGCTGATCTCGTCGAAGCCGGGTCGCCGGTCGACCTCGGGCTGCAGGCAGGCGTCGCGCAGCGCCTGCAGTGGCGTGACCGCCGGCGCGTGCCGGTCCTCGGCGTGCGCCAGCAGCTCCTCGGCCAGGAAGCCGAAGGCGCGCGCCTCCAGGCGCTCGAAGCGCGCCCGGCGTCGGTCGTCGTCCGGCAGGAAGCTGGCGGCGCCGAAGTCGCTCAGCAGGGCGCGGTCCTGGCCGTTCCACAGGATGTTGTGTGCATAGAGGTCGCCATGCATCAGGCCCCGGCCGTGCAGATGGGCCGCCGCACCGGCAATGGACGACAGAATTGTCCACAGCTTGTCCACAGGAATGCGAAAGCCCTCGGCATACACGTCACGGCTGCACGAGGCGAGGCTGGGCGGACCGGCCAGCGGCCGGAATTCCGGCCCCAGCAGGGGCAGCACCAGGGCCTCGGTGCGGCCATCGGGCGCGGCCACGCGGGCCTCGGCCGCCAGGATGGCCGGATGCCCGGCCGCGGCCAGGCAGGCCGCCTGTTCGCAGTCCGGCAGGCCGTCGCTGGTCATCGCCGACTTGAAGCGCTTGAGCGCCACCGGCCGCTCCGTGGCGGCGGCTGCATCCCGCCACCATGACTTGTGGATAAGTCCTGATGCTCCTTCGCCGATCAGATGATCTTCCCTGATCTGACAAGGAGATAGCGTCACCGCATCGCGCACGGACAGGCTGTGGAAAATCCTGTGGACAAACGGGTTGCCGGCCGGGGCGATCCAGGCCAGGCCGGGGTGGGTGTCCAGCCAGCCGGGCAGGGTGGTGAAGCGGTTGGCCGCCAGCCTCAGCAGCGCCAGGCGGGGCGAGTCCCGCAGGTCCGGCAAGGTCTCCAGATGGTTGCCAGAGAGCATCAGCTTTTCCAGTCGCGGGCGTTCCGCGAGCGTGTCGGGCAGCCGGGCGAGGCGGTTGTCGGTGAGGATCAGCCAGCGCAGCGCCGGGGACAGCGCCTGGGCGTCGACCGCCTCGATCTGGCAGCCCCGGAAGCCGACCAGCTCGAGTTGTCCACAGGCTCCCAGGCCCGTCGGCAAGGCCGTGAACGGGTTGCCCGAGGCGAACAGGATGCGCAGCCGGTGCAGCCGGGCCAGGTCGTCGGGCAGGCGGGTGAGCCGGTTGTGGCTGAGGTCCAGTTCCTCGAGCGTGTCGGCCAGCGCGAACACCTCGTCGGGCAGGGTCTCGAGGTCGCAGTGGCGCAGGTCCAGTCGGTGAGCGCCCTGAAGGTCACCACGACGCAAGGCAGACAGCAGGGCAGGAGTGGCAGGCATGACTGTCAAAAGACAAAAAGTGAATCTGTCGAAAAATTGTTCACGAAAAGAAAACGATTGATGAAGCTCAAGACTTCACGTTTCTTTATTTGGCAGGAAACTGCCCACCTTGGCGCAGTGCTGTCCCTGGCTGCAACTCCATCTCCCTTGCGCCCGTGTCTCGCTGATGTCTTGTACCGTTTTTCCGCCCGAGCAGGACAGGGCGCGGCTGTCGCTGTGGCGGCAGCTGCAGATCCTGGACCCCGGCCCGGACGCCTGTTTCGATGCCCTGACCCGGCTGGCGGCCGATGTCTGCGCGCAGCCGGTGGCACTGCTCGGGCTGCTGGATCAGGACCGGATCTGGTTCAAGTCGGTGCACGGGGTGTCGGGCCTGAGCCAGATGCCGCGCGCACTGTCGCTGTGCGCGGCCACCTTGCAGGCCGGGCGCACCACGATGATCGAGGATGTCCGCACGGTGCGTCCGCCGATGCCGCCGGACCTGCCGCTGCCCGCGCGGCTGGCCGATCTGCGCCTGTACGCGGGCACGCCGCTGCGGCTGTCGGATGGTCGCGTGATCGGCTCGCTGTGCGTCAGCGGCCCCGTGCCGGGACGGCTGGATGCGGTGACGCTGCGCCGGCTCGAGCAGATCGCGGCCTTGGCCGCGCAGGCCATCGAGATGCGCGCGAAGGTGGCGTGCACGGTCGGGTCGCTGCGCGACAGCCGCCAGATGCTGGAGGTGACGCTGAGCTCGATCGCCGATGCGGTCATCACCACTGACGCGCAGGGGCGGGTCCGCTGGATGAACCCGGTGGCCGAGCGCATGACCGGCTGGTGCGGCGAGGCGGCGCGCGGCCTGCCGATCGAGGTCGTCTACCAGCCGGTCGACGAGGTGCGTGGTCTGGGCAGTCGCAATCCGGTGCGGCTGTGCCTGGCCGAGCACCGCCCGGTGCTGGGCTGCGAGCCCATGCGCCTGACGTCCCGGCAAGGGCACGAGTGCTGCATCGAGGACTCGGCCGCGCCGATCCAGGACGAGGCCGGGCATCTGCAAGGGGTGGTGCTGGTCTTCCATGACGTGACCGAGCAGCGCCGCCTGCACCGCGAGATGCTGTGGCGCGCCAGTCATGACCCGCTGACCGGCCTGTTCAACCGCAGCGAGTTCGACGTGCGCCTGCAGCGCGTGGTCGAGCGCGTGCACCGCGAGGGCAGCTCGCAGGCGGTGCTTTATCTGGATCTGGACCAGTTCAAGCTGATCAACGACGCCTGCGGTCATCCGGTGGGTGACCGGCTCCTGGTGCAGATCGGCCAGCTGCTCGACAGCTGCGTGCGCCCGGGCGACCTGATCGCCCGGCTGGGCGGCGACGAGTTCGGCGTGCTGCTCGAGCGCTGCGGCCTGGACCAGGCGCGGCGCATCGCGCAGCTGATGGGCGAGCGGCTCGAGGCCTTCCGCTTCCTGCACGACGGCCGGCGCTTCCGCATCGGGGCCAGCATCGGTCTGGTGCCGGTCGATGCGCGCTGGCGCAGCGCCGAGGCGGTGATGCGGGCGGCCGATTCGGCCTGCTATCTCGCCAAGGAGGCCGGGCGCAACCGCGTGCACCTCTGGTTCGATGCGGACGAGACGCTGCGCCAGCGCCAGGGGCAGATGGACTGGGCGCACCGGATCGAGCGGGCCCTCGACGATGATCTCTTCGAGCTGCATGCGCAGCGCATCGTGCCGGTGGCGGCGAGCCGCGCCTCGGCGGAGTTGCATTGCGAGGTGCTGCTGCGCCTGCGCGAGCAGCCCGGGGGAGCGGCGGTGCCGCCCGGCGTGTTCCTGCCGGCGGCCGAGCGCTTCCAGCTGGCCAGCCGCATCGACCGCTGGGTGGTGCAGCAGGTCTTCCTGGCGCTCGACGCGGCGGCCGAGCGCGGGCTGGTGGCGGG
>JAUPTP010000271.1 GCA_030918015.1 Pseudomonadota bacterium | reverse complement strand
AAGGATCATGTGCGCGGCGCCGTCTGCAACGTCACCGACGAGGCCAGCGTGATCGCCGCCTTCGATCGCGCGGCGCTGGAATTCGGCGGCGTCGACATCCTGGTCAGCAACGCCGGCATCGCCTCGGCCGCGCCGATCGACGAGACCTCGCTGGAGCTGTGGAACCGCAACCAGAGCATCCTGGCCACCGGCTACTTCCTGGTGGCGCGCGAGGCCTTCAAGGTGATGAAGGCGCAGGGCAGCGGCGGCTCGATCGTGATGATCGCCAGCAAGAACGGCATGGTCGCCAGTGCGCAGGCCAGCGCCTACTGCGCGGCCAAGGCGGCCGAGATCCAGCTCAGCCGCAGCTTCGCGCTGGAGGGTGCGCCGCTGGGCATCCGCTCGAACGTCGTGAACCCGGACGCGGTGATCCGTGGCTCGAAGATCTGGACGGGGAAGTGGAGCGAGGAGCGCGCCGCCGCCAACAAGATCGACGAGGGCGACCTGGAGGCCTTCTACCGCGACCGCTCGATGCTCAAGCGCAGCGTCTTCCCCGAGGACATCGCCGAGGCGACCTACTTCTTCGCCGCCGAGCACCTCAGCGCCAAGAGCACCGGCAACATCCTGAACGTGGACGCCGGCAACCTGGCCGCCTTCACGCGCTGATCTCACACGACTTTCCGGAGACCCCGATGTCCCTCCCGATCGATGCCGGCCTGGTGGCCGCGCACAACGAGCGCCTGCGCCGCGACCTGCAGGCCGACTACGACCACCTGGGCACGCAGCTCGCCCGCCGCGGCATCGACCTGGAGCGGGTCCGCGCGCAGGTCGCCGCCTTCGGCGTGGCCATCCCGAGCTGGGGCGTGGGCACCGGCGGCACACGCTTCGCGCGCTTCCCCGGCCCCGGCGAGCCGCGCCATGTCTTCGACAAGCTGCAGGACTGCGGCGTGATCCAGCAGCTGGCCCGCGCCACGCCGACCGTCTCGCTGCACATCCCCTGGGACAAGTGCAGCGACTGGAGCGAGCTGCGCGGCGCCGCCGGCGCGCTCGGCCTGGGCTTCGACGCGATCAACTCGAACACCTTCTCGGACCAGAGGACCCAAGCACACAGCTACAAGTTCGGCAGCCTCACGCACACCGACGCGGCCACCCGCGCCCAGGCGGTCGAGCACAACCTCGAGTGCATCGAGATCGGTCAGGCGATCGGCTCGAAGGCGCTGACGGTCTGGATCGGCGACGGCAGCAACTTCCCCGGCCAGCAGCACTTCCGCCGCGCCTTCGACCGCTATCTGGAGAGCAGCCGCCAGATCTACGCCGCGCTGCCGGGCGACTGGCGCATGATGCTCGAGCACAAGATCTGCGAGCCGGCCTTCTACAGCACCGTGATCCAGGACTGGGGTTCGAGCTTCATGGCCGCCAGCCTGCTGGGCCCGAAGGCGCAGTGCCTGGTCGACCTGGGCCACCACGCGCCCAACGTCAACATCGAGCTGATCGTGGCGCGCCTGATCGCCGCGGGCAAGCTGGCGGGCTTCCACTTCAACGACAGCAAGTACGGCGACGACGACCTGGACGCCGGCTCGGTCTCGCCCTACCGGCTGTTCCTGGTCTTCAACGAGCTGGTGGCTGCCGCGCATGAAGGTGTGGCGTTCGACCCGGCCTACATGCTCGACCAGAGCCACAACGTCACCGACCCCGTCGAGAGCCTGATGACCAGCGCGGTGCAGGTGCAGCGCAGCTTTGCGCAGGCGCTGCTGGTGGACCGCGCCGCGCTCGACGCCGCGCAGGACGCCAACGACGCGATGACCGCCACCCATCTGCTGAAGGCGGCCTTCCAGACCGACGTCACGCCGCTGCTGGAGCGCGTGCGGCTGGACGCCGGCGGCGCGATCGATCCGGTGGCCGCCTATCGCGCCAGCGGCTACCGCCAGCGCATGGCCGAAGCCCGCCCGGCGGTGGCCGGCGGCGGTGGCGGCATCGTCTGACGCTTCGCCCACGTTCCCAGCCTTTCACCCGACAGAGAGACCAAGAGGAGACATCATGAACAAGCACCTGTCCACCATCGCCACCGCTGCCGTGCTCGCCCTGGCCGGCGTCCAGCCCGCCCAGGCGGCCGACAAGATCGCCCTGGTCGTCAAGAGCCTGGGCATCGGCTTCTTCGACGCCGCCCACCAGGGCGCGCTGGAAGCGGCCAAGGAGCTCAAGGACGTCGAGATCATCTACACCGGCCCGGCCAAGGCCACCGCCGAGGGCCAGATCGAGGTCATCAACACGCTGATCGCGCAGAACGTCAAGGCCATCATCGTCTCGGCCAACGACCCCGACGCGCTGGTGCCGGTGACGAAGAAGGCGATGCAGCGCGGCATCAAGGTCATCTCCTTCGACTCGGGCATCCGCAAGGACGGCCGCCTGATGCACCTGGCGCCGTCGAACAACGCGCTGATCGGCGAGAAGCTGGTGAAGATGGCCGAGCAGGTGGCGGGCAAGAGCGGCGAGATCGCGGTGCTGTCGGCCACCGCGCAGGCCACCAACCAGAACATCTGGATCGGCGAGATGAAGAAGGTGCTGGCCCAGCCGGCCTACTCGGGCCTGAAGCTGGTGAGCGTGGTCTACGGCGACGACCAGACCGACAAGAGCTACCGCGAGGCGCAGGGCCTGTTCAAGAGCCACCCGAACCTGAAGGCGATCGTCGCACCCACCACCGTCGGCGTGGCGGCCGCGGCCAAGGCGGTGCAGGACGAGAAGAAGACCGGCGCGGTCTTCGTCACCGGCCTGGGCCTGCCCTCCGAGATGGCCGGGCATGTGAAGAGCGGCGCGGTGAAGTCCTTCGCGATCTGGAACCCGATCGACCTGGGCTACGCCTCGGTGCGGATCGCGCATGCGCTGGTCAAGGGCCAGGCCAAGGCGCAGCCGGGCGAGAAGATCGGCATGGGCCGGGTGGGCACCGCGACGCTGGACAAGGACAACGAGGCGGCCATGGCCGAACCGTTCACCTACGACGCCAGCAACGTCGAGCAGTTCTCGAAGATCTTCTGAGGCCAGGGGCGGGATTCACCGATGCTCACGCTTCGCGGTCTGCACAAGCGCTTCGGACCGACCCACGCGCTGCGCGGCGTCGATCTGGAGCTGGTGCCGGGGGAGGCCCTGGCGCTGATCGGCGAGAACGGCGCCGGCAAGTCGACGCTGGTCAAGACGCTCACCGGCGTGCACCAGCCCGACGAGGGCGAGATCCGGCTCGCCGGCCAGCCGCTGCGCCTGGCCTGCGCCCAGGACGCGCAGGCCGCCGGCATCGTCGCCGTCCACCAGGAGACGGTGATGTTCGAGGCGCTCAGCGCGGCCGAGAACATCTTCATCGGCCGCCAGCCGATGAAGGGGCCGGCGCGCTGGCCGGCGCTGCAGGTGGTCGACTGGGCGCGCATGAACCGCGAGGCGCAGGCGGTGCTCGACCAGGTGGGCGCGGGCTTCGCCGCCACCACGCCGGTGCGTGAGCTCAGTCTCGCGCAGCGCCACCTGATCGAGATCGCCCGCGCCCTGTCGCAGCAGGCCCGGGTCGTCATCCTCGACGAGCCGACCGCGGCGCTGTCGCAGGCCGAGATCCGCGACTTCTACGGCATCGTGCGCGGGCTGAAGGCGCGCGGCGTGGCGGTGCTCTTCATCACGCACAAGTTCGACGAGCTGTTCGCGGTCTGCGACCGCTATGTGGTGCTGCGCGATGGCGCCTCGGTCGGGCACGGCCGCATGGCCGAGGCCGACGAGCCGTCGCTGGTCCGGCTGATGGCGGGCCGCGAGATCGCGCAGATCTACCCGCCGGTCGAGGACCGGCGCGGCCAGACGGTGCTGGAGGTGCGCGGCCTGTCGCACCCGAGCGAGTTCGCCGACATCGCCTTCACGCTGCGCCGCGGCGAGATCCTGGGCTTCTACGGCCTGGTGGGCGCCGGCCGCAGCGAGGTGATGCAGGCGCTGACCGGCCTGAACCCGCAGGCGCGCGGCGAGATCCTCATCGACGGCCAGTCGATCACGATCCGCGAGCCGGCGGATGCCATCGCCGCCGGCCTGTCCTTCGTGCCGGAGGAGCGCCAGCGCCAGGGCGGCATCCTGGCCTTCTCGGTGCGCGACAACATCAGCCTGGCGGCGCTGGCCGGCCCGCGCAACCGCATGGACCAACCGGTCTCGCGCGGGCCGTGGCTCTCCCTGGCGCGCGAGCAGTCGCTGGCCGCGCGCATGATCGAGCGGCTGCGCATCAAGACCGCCAGCCAGGACACGCCGCTGTCGGGCCTCTCCGGGGGCAACCAGCAGAAGGTGGTCATCGCCAAGTGGCTGGGGCTGAACCCGCGCATCGTCATCCTCGACGAGCCGACCAAGGGCATCGACGTGGGCGCCAAGCAGGCGGTCTACCAGCTCGTCACCGAGATGGTGGCGCAGGGCCTGGCGGTGATCCTGGTGTCGTCCGAGCTGCCCGAGGTCAGCCACCTCGCCCACCGGGTGATGGTGATGCGCCGCGGCCGGCTGGTGGCCGAGTTCGAGCGCGAGCCCGGCCGGCCGCTGGACGCCGAGGCGATCGTCGCCGCCGCCTCCGGGCTGGAGGTGC